>CANQHS010000012.1 GCA_947623795.1 uncultured Clostridia bacterium
GGTTGGATTTGAACCAACGACCTTCGGGTTATGAGCCCGACGAGCTGCCGTGCTGCTCTACCCCGCTATAACTTTGTCCACTTTAACATATTATGAGCTATTTGTCAATAAATTTCTTAAAAATATTTAAAATTTTTGTAAAATTTGGTTAATTTTGTTAAATTTGGTGTTATAATTATGGCGTTTAAAACAAAATTAGATAAATAATCTAACAAGATTTAAAAATAAAAGGAGATATTTATGAAAGATTTTAAAACTATTCCAATTACGCTTGTAACGGGTTATCTTGGCAGCGGGAAAACGACACTTTTAAACCACATTTTGTCCAACACAAAGGGATATAAAGTGGCGGTTATTGTGAACGACATCGGTGAAGTGAATATTGATGCCGACCTAATTGAAAAAGGCGGAATTGTAAATAAAAAGGAAGAGAGCCTTGTTGCCCTTCAAAACGGATGCATTTGCTGCACGCTTAGAAAGGACCTCATCGAGCAGTTGCACGACATAATCAAGCAACGCAAATTTGACCATATCATAATTGAGGCAAGCGGCATTTGCGAGCCTATTCCAATCGCTCAAACAATCAACTTTTTAACAGACAGTTTCAAGCAAAAAGGCATGCCAATCTATTGCAAGCTTGACGCCATCATTAGCGTCGTTGATACACTTCGCATGGTGCAAGAATTTGGCTGCGGCGATGAGCTTTTGAAAAAGGACATTGAAGAGGACGACATTGAAAATTTGGTGATTCAGCAAATTGAATTTTGTGACATTTTGATTATGAACAAAGTGAGCGAAGTGAGCAAGGAAGAGTTGAAGCGTGTTAAACGCATAATTAAAAATTTGCAACCAAAAGCCAAACTTATTGAGGCGGACTACTCCAACGTTGACCTTAAAGAAGTTTTGGACACCAACCTTTTTGACATGGAAAATGTGCTCACTTCAGCCGGTTGGTTTCAAGAAATTGACAAAGATATAAACGAAAGCCATGACAATTTTGACGATGACGACGATGATGGCGACGAGGACGAACACGAACATCATGAACACGAACATGAAGAACACGAGCATGAACATGGCCATCACGAACACCACCATCACGACCATGAAGGTGGGGAAACGGAAGAATATGGAATTGGCACATTTGTTTATTTCCGCCGCCGCCCATTTGATAGGCTAAAATTTGAGGATTGGGCAAACAAAGATTATGGCAAGGAAATCATCCGCACAAAAGGGCTTGTTTATTTTAGCAATGACAAAAACATGAGTTATATTTACGAACAAGCGGGCAGGCAAAAAGTGCTTAGCGAAAATGGGCCTTGGTACGCCACTTTGCCTAAATATCAAATTGAGCAACTTTTGTTGAACGATGAAAAATTCCGCCATGATTGGGATGAAACTTATGGCGACAGAATGATTAAACTCGTGTTCATCGGCCAACATATCAACAAAGCAAAAATTACTGAAGAACTTGATAAGATTTAGTGTTGGACATAAACGCGAGATTATACGAGCGTTTATCAACACATAAATAAAGCAAAAATAACTGAAGAGTTAGATAAAATTTAGTGTTGGACATAAACGCGAGATTATACGAGCGTTTATCAACATATCAACAAAGCAAAAATTACTGAAGAACTTGATAAGATTTAGTGTTGGACATAAACGCGAGATTATACGAGCGTTTATCAACACATTAACAAACCCAAAATAACAGAGGAACTAGATAAAATTTAGGTGTCACTGACACCTTTTTTATTTACTAATTTTGTAAAATTTAAAAATTTATATTGAAAATTAATTTAATTATGTTATAATATCGATATGAAAATTATTGTTGGGCTAGGCAACCCAGATGGGAAATATAAAAACACTTACCACAATGTTGGCTTTAATGTGGTGGATTTTTTTGCTAAGCAGCACGGGCTTAAATTCAACAAAACAAAATGCAAGGCTGAGATTGCTGTTGGCGAAAATTTTGTGCTTGCAAAGCCTCAAACATACATGAATTTGAGTGGCGATAGCGTTTATGAACTTAAAAAATACTATAAATCTAGCCTTGATGAAATTTTAATTGTGCTAGATGACATAGACCAGCCAAAAGGCAAGGTGCGTTTCCGTTTGATGGGGTCTGCTGGCACACACAACGGGCTTAGGGACATTGTGAACAAGGTGGGCATCACCCCACGTTTGCGTGTGGGCATTGGGCGTGATGTCAATTTAGATTTAAAGGACTATGTGCTTTCCACTATTGACGAGCAGAGCAAAGAAATTTTGGCAATTTCAACCAAAAATGCGTGCGATTTGATTGAAAAATTTATTGCGGGTGAATTATGTCAGGATATAACAGTTTAATAGAGAATCTCTCCACCCGCCCAATTTTTGCAAGCAATGTAGGAGTTGGCGAGGCGGGCTCAATTTTGGCGAGGTTGGATTATGGAATTTTAATCTGCCCCAATGGCGAACTTGCCCTTAAATTTAAGCGCCAACTTGATGCATTAAATAAAGAAAATGTTGTTTTAGATAACTTTTCAAAACCATTCACACTTGCGAAATTCCAAAGTGACGACAACAAATATGATTTAATCAAAGCGCTATATAGCCTATCTTTTTCAAAAAGCATTGTCATCACCACGCCAAATTTTTTGTTCACACCAATCATTGACATCAAACTTTTTAAAGAAAATGTGATTGAGATAAACAAAAAAGACGAACTCGATTTGATTGAACTAGAAAAAAATTTAATTCGTTTGGGATATACAAAAGTTGACAGTGTTAAAGTTAAAGGCGAATTCGCTCGCCGCGGAGATATAATTGACATTTTCAATTCAATAGACGACATGCCAACCCGTTTGGACTTTTTTGACACGACTTTGGACGACATTTATGAATTTGATTATTTGACTTTTGAAAAATTAAATAAAAAAAATAATATAAAAATTGCGCCAAATAAATTAAATTTATTAAAAAATGATGAAAAAATTCAAATTTTAAGCAAAATTAATGATTTAAAAACAGAAAATAATATTTTTTTTGATATTTATAATTTAGTTGAACGCGATGAGGAATTGCCGCTTGAATTTCTTTTGCCATTTGCGAATTCGATTAAAATGGCCTATGAAATAGGCGTTCCTATTATTTTTTACGAATATTTTTTGAGCGAGCAAAAAATAAATAAAAATTCTGATATCATTTTTGAGCATATTGAAAATGTTTTTAAACAAAAAAATTTAATAAAAATTTATGAAAATTGCAAAAAATATTTAAAAATTGATGATTTTTTAAAAAAATTTAATAATAATTTATTATTTTTTGAAAATTTTGATATAGAAAAATCCGAATTAAAAAATAAAGTTAAAAATTATTTAGCGCTAGATTTCCACACAATAAACTTTTCAAATTTCCTAAACAACCTTGTTGCCCTTAAAAAAGAATTGTCTGTTTACAGCGACAAAAAAATCTATTTATGTTTATCCAATGCGGAAATATTAAACGCAATCAAAAAAATATTTTTTGAGCTAAACATTAATTTTTCATTAAACAAGAATAGCAAAGGAATAATTTTAACCGACTTAAATATTCCTTATAACATTTGTTTTGCAGATGAAAATATTTTCTATATTGGTTCAACAAATTTTGCACATAAAAAAGAAGTTAAGCAAACACGAAAGGCAGCAATAAAATATCTGCCAAAAGCGGGCGAATATGTCGTTCATAATGTTCATGGAATTGGAAAATGCGAAGGGCTTATCACAATGAACGTCCAAGGAGTGGACAAAGAATTTTTTAAAATTTCATATCTAAAAGGCGACACACTTTATGTGCCTTATGAAAATGCGGATGCGCTTTCGCTCTATATGGCGGACGATAATTCAATAGTACGCCTAAACAAGCTTGGCGGAAAAGAATTTGCAAGCCTAAAACTCAAAGCGATCAAAAGCATTGAGGATATGAGCAAGGAGTTGATTGAACTTTACGCAAAACGCAAAAGCGAAAAAGGCTTTAAATATGATGAGGACGATTATTTATATCTAGAGTTCGAATCCGCCTTTGAATTTGAGGAAACCGCCGACCAACTTCAAGCGATTGCCGATGTTAAGCGAGATATGATTTCAGGCAAGGTTATGGATAGGCTCATTTGTGGCGATGTTGGCTTTGGCAAAACAGAAGTGGCGATGCGGGCATTATTCAAAGCTGTTGAGGCTGGCAAGCAAGTTGCAATCCTTGCCCCAACCACAGTTTTGAGCCTTCAACACTATCAAAATGTTAAAAAACGATGCGAAAAATTTGGCGTAAGCGTAGAAATGCTAAATCGATTTAGGAGTTCAAAACAGCAAAAAGAGATAATCGAGAATTTAAAAAACGGAAAATTAAATGTAATTTGTGGCACTCATAGGCTACTTTCAAGCGATGTCAAATTTGCCGATCTGGGCTTGCTCATATTGGACGAGGAGCAGCGTTTTGGCGTTAAGGCAAAGGAACAAATCAAGCAAATGAAGCTAAATGTTGACGTGTTGTCGCTTTCCGCCACCCCAATTCCGCGAACGCTTTCAATGAGTTTGATGAACATACGCGACATCAGCATAATCAACACTCCGCCGGTCAATCGCTTGCCTATAAAAACTTATGTTTTGGCATATAACGACGACATTATTGCAAGTGCAATCAACGACGAAATCAATCGCGGCGGGCAAGTTCTTGTCGTTTTCAACAACATTGAAAAAATTTATGCGTACAAAGAAAATTTAAAGCGCATTGTGAACAACGAAAACGCAAAATTTGATGTCGCGCACGGACAAATGCCAGAAGCCGAACTTGAAAAAGCGGTTGAAAGGCTGTATAACAAAGAAACAAATGTGTTTGTTTCCACAACGCTTATCGAAAACGGAATAGATTTGCCAAAAGCGAACACTCTCATTGTTGTTGATAGCGACCGGCTTGGCCTAAGCCAAATGTATCAATTGCGTGGGCGGGTTGGAAGAAGCGAGGAACAGGCATACGCGTATTTTACTTACGACAAAAACAAGGTGCTAACCGAAGAAGCCTCAAACCGACTTCAAGCGATTGCAGAAAACACCGAACTAGGCAGCGGATTTAAAATTGCCATGCGGGATTTGCAAATTCGTGGTGCGGGCGAACTATTAGGCAAGGTGCAGCACGGACATATTGTTAAAATTGGCTACGATATGTATATGCGACTCCTCAATGAAACTTTAAGGCGGCTTTCTGGCGAAAAAGTGGAAATTGAGCGCGAAATTAAAATTGACATCGCTCTTCCTAGCAAAATTCCATATGCATTTATTGCTGACGAGGCAGAAAGGCTTAAAGTTATTGCCAAAATTTCAAATATTGTAAATAAAGATAGCGCACGCGCCATTTTGAACGAACTTTTAAAAGAATATGGCAAACTGCCAAACGAAATTTACAATTTGACAAATATTGCCCTTTTAAAATCGCTTGCGGTTAAGCAAAATGTTAAAAATATAACGATAACAAAGAACAAAATGAGCATAACTTTCTATGAAGATGTTGGAATCGACACTTTGCTTGCAAAGGTCAATAAATCGCGCCATTTCAAGTTTGAACACGCCGGGCTGCCAACCATTTCGCTCGACCCTAAACAGTTTAGCATCATAACTGCAATGCAATTTATGATAGAGTTTTTCAGTTAATTTTCAAAAACCCTTGCTTTTTATAACTTTTTAAGTTATAATAGTTTGTGTTTTAATCATTATTTAAAACTTATTTTCTTAAAAGATATAGAAATTTAATTTTAGGCAAAAATCATATTGGAGAAACTATGAAAAAATTTACAGCAATTTTATTATGTTTACTTACGATCGTAACTTTGAGCTTGGCGGGTTGTGCAGGTTTTTCAATCGACCCTGTCAAATACTATAACGAAGTTGTTGCCAAAGTTGGCGACACCAACATCACACGATTTGAACTCGTTAACGCCTACAATAGTTATGGCAGCAGATATTATAGCGGAGCAAGCTCAATGGACAGCACGCTCGATTTGCTTATCAATCGCGAAATTTTGTATCAATATGCTTTACAACACAAAGACATTTACAAGCCAAACGCATATCAAATGAACGAACTATTTAAAAATATGTTTGAATCGATTGATGAGCAGATGGATGAATATGTTGAACAAGCAAAAAAGATTTTCAACATCAAAACTGAGACGGAAGCCGATGAATCGAGCGAAGAAGATTCGAACGAAACTAGATATCCAATTGAGGACTACTATACCTATTATAAAGGCACATTGGGTGAAGGTGGATTTAAGGAAATCGACACAAGGCGCGCTAAACTCGAAATCAAAAATATCACCTACTACACAACCGAGTTGAAAAACGAAGTTAGTGAGAGCGAAACTCCATATTTTGATGTTGAATACACTTTGAGCTACTCTTATGTTGCTCCATCCGAACTTGACGATATCGAAGAATTTGTTTTGGGAAGCGAATATAACGACTATTTGACCGACTATGAAAATGTGGACATCAAAACTCTTGTGGACATCTATTTTGAAAAGTATGCGGAAAAACTTCAAAAAACAGAAAAAGAAAACACAACTCTTTTGATAGACAAGGCAAAAAGTTTGTTGGCAGAAAGCTTGATTAACTATGAATTCTATTTGCGAGATGCAAACAACAAGCCTTACAATAAAAAGACTCCTGACTTGATTAAAAGATATTTTGAAAGGAATTTCAAAGATCAAATCAAATCTCAATATTTAACAAACATTAGAACAGTTTACTTATCTGACCCTCAAAATTTGGATCTAAACAAACTGACCGACACATACAAATATTTGGTTGATATCGACCACAATCAATACTACGATGATGGATTTAAAAATCACATAAAGAACTATCAATCTGCAATTAAAGATATCGGTACAAAAGGAGACACAATTTTATATCACCCAAGCACGGGAGATGTCAAATATGGATACTTTGTTCACACATTATTAAATTTCAGCGACACTCAAACTACGATTGACGAACGCGACCCTTTAACGGGCGAAGTTGTGAATAGCGACGCCACTCTCAACTCTGTTTTAGAAGAATATAGAAAGATTTATGAAAAGAGCTTGACCGCAACAAGCGAGGACGAAAAACAAGCTGTGCTTGACGAATTCATTTGGTTTATGTTCAAATACACGGGCGATGCTCAATCCACTTGCGTTCCTGGAATGCCTTATGTTGTAGGCTATGATTATTCACTAGACACGGACACAGCAACTGACGACGAAATAAACGCTTATAGCTCAATGGTGGTTGAATTCACGAAAGAAGCTGGGAATTTGATGAAAGATGGCATTTCTGGAAAGATGACTGATCCGGATGGTGAGCTATGCAAAACAGAATATGGCATACACTTGTTATATTTTGTTGGTGATGTTTCAAGTTTTGACATTGCATATGGCGAAAAGGACGATGTTTACATCGGGCTTAAAAATATCTCGGGCAAGGAACGCGACAATTTGTATTACAAAGTTTTGAACCCATTGACAAATCAAACCTATTTTGATATGTTGTTCGACAAAGTTTATCCAGCATCAAGCGACACAGAAACTTATTCTTCAAACAACGGATATTCCGAATTCGAAGATAATTTAATCAAAAACAGCAAGTTGGAGATTCCGGTTGTTAAATACACAACAAAAATCCAAGCCACAAAACCAACATTATAAAAAGGGCCAAAGTGGCCTTTTTTGCATAAAAAACAAAACTTTTCAAACAATATGTTAAGGTGATTTATGCAAAAACTTAAAAAATCGGGATATTTGCTAATAATAACAACTTTGCTCTTGCTGGTTGTTGGAACAATGCTTGTCGGCTTGTCGCTTGCATATTTTTCAAAACACTCTCCACTTGAAATGGACAGAACTTCGCCCATTTCGGTCATGCTAACTGCCACAGAAAACGGAGCCTCTGCCTATACTCTCACCCCCGAGCAAATAAATAATTCGGCAAAACAAAATATCAACATTATAATTGATGAAAATTTTGATGCCGACTTGTTGCGCATTAAATTTGTGCCAAACGACAGCAACGAAAATTTGGAAGTTGAGTTGCCAGACGATTGGCTTAAAGGAATAAACAATTATTATTACTACAAAAATTCGCTATCCGGCGTCACATCAATCCAACTTTCGTTAAATCTAAATTCGTTTGACCTAAATTCAAACTTAAACATCATTGTTGAAACAATTTCAAATGGCTACGATTTCATAAATGGTTGGCTTAATATATAAAAAAATAGGCGGCTTGCCTATTTTTTACTTATCTCCAAGTGAAATGTAGTCATTTGGGTCAACTCCAACGCCATTTAGTTCCAATTCTAAATGCAGATGCGCTCCGCTCTCGGATTCGCTATCCATGCTATCGCTAGCTAAACCAATGACTGCGCCACCAAGAACTCTGTCGCCAACCTTAACGTTAAGTTTGGAATCGAGCGATTTGTAGATTGACACCAAACCATTTGCGTGTGCGATTTTAACAACTGTGCCTTCCAAGCCTTTTGTGTAAACTTCGGACACTGTGCCGTCTGCAATCGCCAAAACATCTGCGCTTTCGCCAACCTTAAAGTCGATTGCTTTGTGGATTTCCCATTGCTTTAATGTGTCGTTATATTGCCATTCTGTGTTGGAATAATCCTTGATGATTGTTGCATTTTTCATCGGCACAAAATAAGTTGTGGTTGAAACCACGACATCCTGCTCTTCGTCCCCCACATTTACCTTTGAAGTTTGTTTTGAACTTACAACAGCAATCACGATTGCGCAAGCAAGCACAAGCAAGCAAATTATGACAGCATAAATGGTGGTGGATAATATCTTTTTCCTTTGTGGAGATTTGGTACTATTCATATTGCCTCCTAGTTTGATATTTGACCAAAAATATTTGTTTATTCAAAAAATAATAAATTTTTGTTCGTCCTGAGAGAGAATTAGAAACTTCCCAAAATCAATGGCCAGCCAATAACCGAATGGTCCGAATAATTTGCGATTTGCAAATTTATTTTTTTGCCTTCAATTGTGACGCTAGAATTAATTAGCGGCGAATTTGCATAGATTATTGTTGCATTGTTTACAACTTCAGTTTTAATAATGGTTGCTCGCAAAGTTTTTATCGCGGCCCCCGCTTCAAAATTATATATAACCATGCTTTCACCAACAAGTGTGTTTGCTTCCGCTCTATCATGCCCCATATAGCAAAATCCCAAATTTATGTAGCTATCCGAAACGGGAGTTCTTGTGTATGAGCAGTATTCGCCAGAAAAATAGTTCAAAAGCGAAAAATTTTGCGTTGGGTGATTCAAGATTAGAATAAAAAACAAGGTTAAGAAAACGAGCATTTTTTTCATAACCTAATTATTGTCCGTCAAAAAAATTTTAAACGCCAAAAATGTTATATAGGTATAAATTTGATAGATAGCAGTTTGTGTTTTTCAAGAAGCTTTTAAGTTTAAATAGGATATCTTCAAATTCTTTTTCGCTAACGTCAAAACTCCATATGATGTTGCCAATATGTTCATCAATTTTATTTAGCGTGTTTTTGATTGTGAGCTTATTTAGTTTTATTATTTCAATAAAAATATTATTGAGGGTTAATGCATAAAATTTTTCAATCAATTTTTCATCGTCTTTAAACGCCTTATAGCAGTCGACCAAAGTTAGATTGTTGCCTAAAACGCCTTCAATCATAACTTTTAATGCGGAAATGAGCATGAAATCGACGAGCGGAAGTTTGGATAGCGGAATATTATATGTCTTTATTATTTTTAAATCCAAAAAAAACAAATTTTCAGTTGTCAAAAGGCTAAAAAGCGAATTTTGCGTTATTTCTTTTGCACCATCAAAAACAATTTTGTTCGTTTTGCCTAAAATTAAATTGTTGAAGTATTCAAACAATTCGTTAAACAGCACACTCGTTTCGATACAAATATCGGCTAGATTTGAATTTAATAAAATATAGTCGTTTTTTTTAATTAAATTATAGTTTTCATCAACATAAAATGGCAGCACATTTTCGCTTAGCGGAATAAAGATGTTAACAAACTCGTTTGGCGTCATGCCCAGTCTTAGATAACTATCCGCTGAGAGCAAAAAAATTATCAATTTATATCCGTCATTGAGTTCTGTCAAATCGAACTTTTGCGTGTGCATCTTATTAAAAATGCAAATGTCTTTAATTTTCTCATAGATGTCACTTATCTGCACCGAACTTGCCAAATCGTCGTAAACTAGCATAACTTTTTGATATTTTGCCTTGATCTCAACAATTTGCTTCAAATTTGATAAAAAATCGTGCTTTATTATTTCCATAAAAGCATTTTAGCACAACTAAATAGTCATAAACAGATATTCTTTGTAAGGATTGATAGAATTATGTCGAAAAAGGAGTTTTTAAATTTCTTTACACGCCTCAAATTTGCTTTACTTTAATTTATATTAATGCTAAAATGATAATGGAGGCAATATGGAAGAAAAAATTATTGGACTTATAGCAGAAAAGTTAGGCAAGAAAAAAAGTGAAATAACTTTAAACACCAATTTGGTTGACGATTTGGGCGCTGATAGTTTGGATGTTGTTGAACTCGTTATGACTTTTGAGGACGAGTTTGGAATAACTTTGCCAGATGAAGATGTTTCTAAAATGAGAACTGTTAAAGATATTGTTGAATACATCAAAAAAATAAAAAAATAGGCTAGTTAGCCTATTTTTTTTAAACATTAACATTTGCAACTAAATATTGATACAAACTAGACAAGTCCGCCTCATAAGTATAAGATTTGTGATATTTGAATGTTCCTTCCGGCTTATATGCTTTGTTGTTGTCGTCATAGCTTGGAATGATATATGCTTTTATGCTGTCCGCATTTTTGCCAATTTCAAAACAAATTGCTTGGAAAAGATATTTGTTGTTATCGCTGTCCCTATATTCTTTGTTGCCAATTTTCAAAACTTGTGCATTTTGAAATTCATAGATAACATAATATGCATCGCTTTTAGATTCAATGGATTTGAGGCGTTCGCTTTCGTCAACAACTTCGGTTGCCTTCCCCAATCTGCCATTAAACATTGCGGTTAGTGCATTTTCAGAATAGGCTGCATCTATGTCCTTTCGAATTCTCGAAAACTCCGCAACTTCCTCATGATAAGGTCTTTGTTTATCAGTTCCGCCATATGCGACATTAATAACATAAGGTGTTTCAAATTTAATGTTGTGGTTGATGGGAATATTTGCCATAACAATTGTTGCGACAATCAAAATTCCAATCACGCTCAAACTTATGATTGCAGCTATTCTTTTTGCCATAATTCTCTCCTATTCTTTATCCTTTTTGGATTTTTTCTTTTCTTGCGGCTTATCCGCTGTTTTTTCGTTTTTGTTTTCTTTTGTTGTATCTTGTTTTTCTGCTTCGTTTTCAGTTGGCTTATCTTCAGCAGTTTTTTCGTTTGCCTTTTCAGCCGGTTTTTCGCTAGATTTTTCAGTTGAACTTTCTTTTTCAATCAGCGTTTTCAACTCTTTTTCCGCTTCGTGAACAATGTTGTCGTGGGCTTGTTTTGTTATCATGCCTGCTTTTAGATATGCATTTGCAGTGTCAATGCGAAGTTTGATGTCGCGTTTTTTGCGCTCCAAATTTGCTTCTTTTTTAGCGCGTTCTTGATATTCTTTTTTCTCTTTTTCTTTTTTGTCGATCGCTTTTTCAACTTCGTCAACGCTTGCACCGTTATAAAGCATTTCAAATTCTTCTTTGTAAATTGTTTCTTTTTCAAGCAGAATTTGTTCCACTTTTTCAATAACATCTTTTTTGCTTAACAAAATTTCTTTTGCTCGCTCGTGCGCCGCGTCGATAATTTTTCTAACTTCTTCGTCAATTTCTTTTGCCAAATCTTGACCATATGGCACTTGGCGTTGATAATCTCTTCCAACAAATATCTGCTCGCCCTCGCCAAAACTAATTAGCCCAAATTTGTCGCTCATGCCCCACTCTGCCACCATTTTTCTTGCAAGATTTGTTGCACGTTCGATGTCATTTGATGCTCCCGCTGTTATGTCGTTTAGCATAATTTCTTCCGCACTTCTGCCGCCAAGCATCATTGTTATGCTGTCTAGCAATTTTTGTTTTGTCAAATGTGTGCTATCCTTTTCATCTAATGTTAAAGTGTAGCCACCGGCGTTGCCGCGTGGAATAATCGAAATTTCTTGCACATTATCGCAATTTGCCAAAGTTTCCGCAATTATTGCGTGGCCAGATTCGTGAATTGCTGTGATTTTCCTATCATTTTCATTGATATGAGCCGAAACTTTTTTAGGTCCCATAAGAACTTTGTTTAAGCCCTCTTGGATGTCCACCATAGTGATTTTATAGCGGTTATCTCTTGCTGTTAAAAGCGCTGCTTCGTTAAGCATATTTTCGATATCCGCACCAGCGAGCCCGCTCGTTAGTCTTGCGATGCGTTTAAAGTCCACATCCTCGCTAATAGGTTTATTTTTAGAGTGAACTTTGATGATTTCTTCCCTGCCCTTAACGTCTGGCAAATGAACATAAACTTGCCTATCAAAACGCCCCGGACGGGTCAATGCTGGGTCAAGAATATCCGCACGGTTTGTTGCTGCAAGCACAATAATGCCGCTGTTGGTTTCAAAGCCGTCCATTTCAACCAAAAGTTGGTTCAAAGTTTGTTCGCGTTCGTCATTTCCGCCACCAAGTCCGGCACCACGTTGTCTGCCCACAGCGTCGATTTCGTCAATAAACACAATGCAAGGCGAACTTGCTTTTGCGTTTTCAAACAAATCTCTAACACGACTTGCGCCCACGCCCACATATAATTCAACAAAGTCACTACCGCTCATGCTAAAGAAAGGCACTTTGCTCTCGCCAGCAACCGCTTTAGCAAGCAAAGTTTTACCCGTTCCTGGCGGACCAACAAGGAGCACTCCTTTTGGAATTCTTGCTCCAAGTTCGGTAAATCTTGCTGGATTTTTCAAAAATTCAACAATTTCTTGCAACTCTTGTTTTTCTTCGTCTGCACCCGCAACATCGCTAAATTTGACATTGGACGAAACAACCAGCCTTGCCTTCGATTTCCCAAAGCCAAAGCTCTTTGAACTGCCCGACAGCGACCTAAACAGCATGATCCCAATAACGATAATAACAATAACGCTGACATAAGGCATGATTGTGCTAATCCAAGATTCGGATTCATAAGAATAGGTTGCCTCAATCAAATCGTCAACCGACTTGCCCTCTTTCATAACGCGAGCGCCTTGTGCGTCATAAGTATAGTCGCCATTATCGTCTAGCACATATAGACTCTTATTGTAACTATCAATAAAACTTGTTAGTTCATTAACGCTCATAAATGTGCAATAATAGTCCACGCGTTTGGGGAAATTTTCCTTGCTGACGCCACCTTTAGCCCTAATCCTAACAGTGTAGCCATAAACGTCAATTTCCTCAACCTTTCCTGCCTCAACCTGGTTTTGGAACTCGGTGTAGGTTATCTTTTCGCCATTATTATTGCTGCCCGCAACCCAATATATAAGCAACGCGACCGCGGCAAAAATCAAGATGTAAATTATAATAGATTTCCACGGACTGCCCTTTTTCTTTTCCATATTCACCTCAATAGTTTATATTATATCACACATAAAAAAAATAAACAAATATTTTAAATACTTTTAATTATATTTTCCTATTATGTAATATTTATATTATAAGCGAACAAAAAATATTGTCAATAAAAAATAAAATATCTCAAAAATTTTGTAAATATCTTTACAAATAATTTTCATTATGCTAAAATAGCAACAAGGGGGATAGTATGTTTTCTACTATTGGTATCATTATAGATGTAGTTATCGTGACGGCATTGATCATTGCCGGCATAGTTGGTTTTAAAAGAGGATTTTTGAAATCTTTCATTTCGCTGTTCAGCTGGGCGGTCTGCCTTGTTGTTGCAATATTTGTGGCAAAATATGTTGCCGGCTGGATTAATGGAATATATAATTTCTCTGGGTTAATAGGCGGCAAAATTTCAGAAGGCCTATCCGGAGTTAACGAGTTCTTCACCCAAACAGTTAGCAGTTTTGGGACAAAAGACGCATTGGTTAAGGCAATTCCAAGCGACATCAACGGTATGCTTGCAATGCTTGTTAAAACTATATTTAATGGTGTATCGGATGAAACAATTGCAGCAGAAAATGGCACAGTTGCAAGTTTGGTTGGTGCAAGTTTGGGCTATATCATAATGGTTGTCATTTCCGCAATCTTGGTGTTCATCGTTTTGAGAATTGTAATAAAACTATTAAGCAAATTGTTCGACAACATCGCCCGCACCAAAATTTTGGGCAGTTTAAATAAAATTTTTGGCATCGTGTTTGGCGTTTTGAAAGCGGCTCTTGTGATTGTTGTGCTAAACGGCATTTTGTCAGCTTTGACATTAATTCCTGCAGTCAACAAAACAATGACCCCGCTAATTCAAGATAACACACACATCGAAAAAGTTATATTTAACGAAACAGACAAACTGGTTGGCAAATATATAATAAATGGCAATATAATTCAAACTTGGGTTGGCAATTTGTGGAATAATAGATAATTTTAGAACTATCCTTCGGGATAGTTTTATATTAAAAGGACATTTATGGGACTATATGAAACTTTAAAAGAGCGAAATTTGTTATATCAAACAACGGACGAAGAAGGCCTTAAAAAACTTTTAAATTCGGGCAATGTCACCGTCTATTCTGGCACTGACCCCACAGCGGATAGCTTGCACATTGGCCATTGCGTGCCTTGCACAATTCTAAGGCGTTTCCAACAAGCCGGCTGCAAAGTTATTGTGTTAGTTGGCGGAGCAACAGCTGCGATTGGTGACCCTAGCGGCAAGACAGATATGCGACCAATGCTAACTCAAGAGCAACTCAACAAAAATGTTGAAGGAATAAAGCGTGCGTATAGCAAATTCTTGCGTTTTGATGGGGACAACCCTGCCATTATTGTCAACAATGCGGATTGGTATAAGGGCTATGATTATGTTAACTTTATGCGTGACGTGGGTGTGCATTTTAATGTGAACAAAATGATAACCAATGAAATTTACGCAAAGCGAATTGAAGAAGGCGGGCTAACCTTTTTTGAAATGGGCTATATGTTAATGCAAGCTTATGATTTTTTGTATTTAAACAAAAAATATGGCTGCAATCTTGAATGGGGCGGCGCTGACCAATGGGGAAACATTGTAGCCGGAAGCGAACTTGGCAGAAAAATGAATTTTATAGATGGCAAAAATCGTGTTATGATTGGTGCCACCAACCCACTTTTGTTAACCCCAGAAGGCAAAAAGATGGGCAAAACGGAGAAAGGCGCAATTTGGATTGACGAAAACAAAATTTCCGCCTACGATTTCTATCAAGGAGTGTATCAAACTCCGGACGCGTGCGTTGAAATGATGTTTGCCCTATTCACAGATTTGCCAATGACGGAAGTGCGCGAACTCATACAAACCGATATTGTGAAAAGCAAAAAACGTTTGGCTTTTGAGATAACAAAATTCATACGCGGCGAAGAAGATGCAATCCAAGCGGAAAATATGAGCAACAATCTATTTAATAGCCAAACAATCAACAAGGACAATGCTCCAACTTTTGAGTTCGATTTAAAAGAAAATGAAATTGGCGTTTTGGATTTGCTTTTGAACGCAAAATTTGTTGCCTCAAAGGGCGAAGCAAGGCGGCTCATTGACCAAAACGGGCTTAGCATGGATGGCGAGATTATAACTGATCCGCAACTTATCCTTTCTAAAAAAGCACTCACGGGCGGAGTGCTGTTTAAGAAGGGCAAAAAGAATTATTTGCTAATTAAGGCAAAATGATTTACAAATGAAAAATTTTATGCTATAATGCAAATGTCATTAATAAACAACCTCCTTGTTGTTGGGATTTAATCCATTAACAATTTTATTAATGAAAAAATCAGCGCAATGCTGATTTTTTATTTAGCCTACGCTAAACATTGGCTTTTAATTTTTCCGCGCGAGTTTCAAGAGACAAGCGCATAATTTCATTTATGAGTTCGTCCACATTTTCAGTTAGATTATAAAGTTTGATTTGATAATATCCGCCATCTTTAAAATAGATTATTATTGAGTGCGTGCCGCGCTTTGTGATTCTGTCGAGCAAGGTTTTCCTTTCAACAACCTTATAAATGGTTGAAAGGTCAACCGCGGTGTCGTACCAAAGCGAGTTTGCAATTATTGCGTTGCTATATAGTGTGTAGCCATGCTTTGTTTTTGCCGAATGAACAATGGCGGCGCTGCGATATATGCAATATGCCACAATCAAAATGTCAATTATGTAAATATACCAGCGATTTATATACACCACCAAAGCGATGACACCAGCAAGCAAAAATAAATTGAAAATTGCAAGCATCACACGCAAATATGTTACATATTGCGTGCGGTCGATTTCAATTTCTCGAACTTTATTTCCGATCCTTAACTCTTCTTTTTTCATAATTCCTTTTAATTAATATTTTTATTAAATTCTTAGTTCATTCAGCATTGTCATTCTGAGCGTAGTCGAAGAATCTTATATAACGAAACTGCAACTTTTCTAGTTTACTTAATTCATTGTGTATCTTTCAAATACGAAGTTTAAGGGGTTGTCGTGAAACGACTGCGTCGTGGACTGCACTTTTGCTTAATTGCTCACTAGTTCGCAATTGTACACCTAAGTTTGTCCACTCCTTTTCCCCTTCAAAACAAAGCCTTGTTTTGCGGGACCCCGAATAATTAAGCATTTAGTAAGCGGCCATCCCTTAAACTCACGGTCCTCTTTTATATAACTTTTAAAGAGCGAATGTTGTGCTCTTTAAAAGTAAGAGGAGTGCCCGCCGCTATTCGGGGTCCCCACAAGAACTTGTTTCGAAGTGGGGTTATCTTGCTTTTATTGCGAGTCCACGAGCAATTTAGCTAAAAGGCGTGGCACGACGAGATACACTCGACTCGCGTTGCTCGCTCGGTATGACATAGAACCTTCGACTACGCTCAGGGTGACAGAGAGATACACTCGACTCGCGTTGCTCGCTCGGTATGACAACTCTGTCACTCCACTCAGAATGGCACTTTACACATTAAATTTGAAAACGATAATGTCCCCGTCTTGAACAACATAGTCCTTCCCAGCGGAAATGATTTTTCCCGCATCTTTGCAGGCGTTTGTGCTGCCAAGACTTATTAAATCTTCATATTTAATAACTTCTGCCCTAATAAATCCGCGTTCAAAGTCGGTGTGAATTTTCCCTGCCGCTTGTGGTGCAAGTGTGCCTTTTTTAATTGTCCATGCGCGAACTTCTTTTTCGCCCGCTGTGATAAAACTAATTAGCCCCAAAAGATGATAACTTGCAACAATCAATTTCTCAAGCCCAGAGTGGTCGATGTTCAACTCTTGCATAAACATTTCCCTATCCTCCGCCGGCATATTGATTAGTTCCTCTTCCGTTTTGGCACAAAGTGAAATCACTTCTGCCTGCTCGGTTAGTGCAATTTGTTTTATCTTTTCAATGTTTTCGCGTTGGAAATCGTCTAGTTCATCGCTCGTGTTTGCAACATAAATTATTGGCTTGCTGGTTATGAGAAAAAATCCGTCAACAATTTTCTTTTCTTCTTCGTTAAATTTCAAAATTCTAACCGGCTTTTCCGATTTTAAAATGTCAATAACTCTAATTAAAAGTTCATATTCCTTTTGCGTTTGCAAGTCGGCTGCCCCGCCCAGCATGGTGCGTTTTATTTTATCCAATCTCTTTTGTGCTGCGTCAATATCTGCCAAAATTAGTTCAAGATTGATTGTTTCAATATCTCTAATTGGGTCAACACTTCCGTCAACATGAATGATTTTTTCATTTTTAAAGCAGCGAACGACATGTACAATAGCATCCACTTCTTTTATGTGGCTCAAAAATTTGTTTCCAAGCCCAGCACCTTCGCTTGCACCTTTTACAAGCCCGGCAATATCTACAAACTCAATTTGAGCGGGAATTATTTTGTTGGTGTTATAAAGTTTTGCAAGTGCGTCAAGCCTAGAGTCAGCAACATCCACCACCCCCACATTTGGCTCAATTGTGCAAAAAGGATAGTTGGCACTTTCCGCCCCAGCCTTTGTTATTGCATTAAACAATGTGCTTTTGCCCACATTTGGAAGCCCCACCACGCCTAATTTCAT
>CANQHS010000013.1 GCA_947623795.1 uncultured Clostridia bacterium
CGAAATTTTTTAGCGAGTTATTAGCGATAGATTCTTGCTAACTCGCCTTTCCGCTCTTGTTGCCGTCCCTTGTGCATTAAATCGCAAACAATTGACCTTGTTAAAAAGCGTGCTGAACGAATCTGGCGTAACCAAAGTCACATTTGTGCAAAATAGCGTTTGCGCCCGAACTGAAATCGATGTGGATAGCCACGCATACACCATGGTTGTGGACATCGGCAAATATATAACCGATATAAGTGTGTTGAACGAATATAATTTCGCGATGGGCAGGATGTATTTCCTTGGTGGCGAAGATATGGACAAGAGCATCACCACCTATATTCAAGATAATCACAATCTAACCGTTAGTGACCAAAGCAGCGAAGCAATCAAAAATGAAATTGCTTCCCTATATGAACGCGACCTAAACAAAACTGAATATATCGGCATTGATGAGAACGACAAATTTGTTAAAAAAGAGATTGTTGCGAGTGAAGTCCGCGTTGCAATCGTCAATGTTTATGAAAAAATTATTAAATTAATAAAAGAAGTTATGCAAAACTTAGATAAAGACATTGCAAAAGATGTCTATAACAATGGCGTTATGTTCGTTGGCGGGGCAAGCACAATCCCCGGCCTATATGAATATATAAGCAAAAAATTGGATATGCCGGTCATCATTCCAGAAAATCCAGCCGACACAGTGATTTTGGGTGCGGGCAAACTTCTAAATGGCAATCGCGAATTCTTAAAAATAGAACTTTAAAACTAAATTTGTCTAAATAAAGCGAAAACGAAAAATGAGTGTGTTTTAGTTTCGCTTTATTTTTTTCTTGTGCTAAATTTTATAAAAACCAACAAAAGGAGTTTTTATGGCAAGGACAATTGTTTTAACTTCTGGCAAGGGCGGGGTAGGGAAAACCACGGTTACCGCCAATCTTGGCATGCACCTAGCAAACAAAAATTATAGGGTGTGTTTAATAGATATGGATATCGGGCTAAACAACCTCGATGTTGTCATGAATATGGAAGATAGAGTGGTATATTCAATGCTAGATGTAATCGAACACAAATGTCGGCTTAAAGAAGCACTCGTTGAGGACGACACTTATCCGCTTTTGTATTTGCTGTCATCTGGCGGGCTAAATCAAAATTTGACTATAACAATTAGCCAAATAAAACAAGTTATAAGCGAACTTGACAAGACTTTTGATTATATTTTAATCGACTGTCCAGCCGGAATTGATGCTGGATTTAAGCGTGCTGTTAGCCTTGCGGAAGAGGCTCTTGTTGTAACCACGCCGCACCTATCTAGCTTGCGAGACGCAGATAAGGTGGTGACGATTTTAACAAGTTACAACATTTCCAGCAAACGTTTTGTTATAAATAGGGCGCGCGGCGATTTAATTAAAGACAAACTTATGTTTGATGTCTATGATATTGGCAAAACACTAAACATTGAATTTGGCGGAGTAATCCCAGAGGACGATAAAGTTATAACCAACACTAGTGCAAACATAACCAATATGAAAGTGGCGGTCAATCGCGCTTTTGACATTTTGGCAAACAACATTGTAACAGGTGAAAAAAAATTGTTCGATTGCACATATAAATATCGCGGACTCATTGGCTCAATAAAAAAATTATTAAAACGAAGTGTTTAAAGGAGCAAAATATGGACTTAAAAAACAGATTAAATAGCATAATTGAAAAGGACAAAAAAACCAATCCGCAATATTTAAGCAATGTCATCAAATCCGATTTTTTCTATCTTATAAGCAATTATTTTGAAGTAGATTTTGACGATGTTCAAGTGAATATTGATACAGATGGCAATAAATATGTTATAACCCTTTCCGCCACCGGCGAACGCATGAAAATTATGAAAACCCTACCTTAGGCGCAAACTGCGCTCATTAATCATTTGCAAAATTTCCCTCATTGCTCCTTTTCCTTAAAAAGGGATATTATACAAACTGCGCTTATAATATTTCTAATTTCCTGTCATTCTGAGCGAACGAAGTGGGTCGAAGAATCTTCTTGGATGTTTCGATTGCGCTACGCTCCACTCAACATGGCATAATCATGTTTTTCATAAGTTGGGCGCATTATATTAAAGAATATATTTAATGGCAAATTAATATCTTAATATATGAAAAAGTTTAGGGTGGGCATAAGCTTTGTCTTTGTTGTTGTGCTTTGTTTGGTGTTTAAAAATTTTTTGTTGCTCTTAAACTATCTCTTTGCACTCATTTTGCACGAACTTGCCCACCTTTTTGTTGCCACAACGCGCGGATACAAGCTAAAACAAGCGCGGCTAGATATGTTCGGCCTTTCCATAACATTAGATGAAAAAATTGAGGATAAGGATAGTTTTGCAATCAACATTGCTGGTCCGCTTTTTAACTTGATTTTGTGCCTTGTTTGTATGTCACTTTATTGGCTTGTTCCGCAAAGCCAAAAGGTGTTAAATTTATTTTGCCTTAGCAATTTTTGTTTGGCAATATTTAATCTCCTTCCAATATATCCGCTTGATGGCGGAAAAATTTTTCGCTCCATATTTAAATCGGACAAGGCGTATAAAAATCTTGACCTAACTATCCGCATAATTCTAAGCATCGTGTTCTTCAGTTTGTTTGTTGCCTCGTGCTTTAACAAAATCAATTTCTTCTATCTAATTATGGTGCTGTTTTTCCTAACAAGCAAGCCAAGCAAAACTCCAACGCTCACACTATTTAAAACGACAAAAGAAAAAAACTTTAACAAAATTACTCTTTTAAAAGTGGACGACACATGCACACTTTTTGAACTTTTAAAACAAATAAAATCCAAAACTTACACTATATTTTATTGCAATACACTAAAAACTCCTTACATAGATGAAGATATGCTCATAAATTACTCCATCCGCTACCCGCTAGATAGCAAACTTAAAAATTTAGCATGAAAAACCCGATGCCACAAGAACACTAAGTTCGACCACCGGATGTTTTAAATATACAACCCAATCGCCGAAAAGTCAACTCTTTTTAAAGGCCAAGCCTAAGTTTTTTTATTTCCCTATTGACAAGGCAATATATGTATGCTATAATGTGCTTTAGGAGAAAAGATATGGCAAAATATAAACTAACTTTGGAACAATTTAAAGAGTTTGTCGCACCTTTTATTAAGGAAATGAATAAAAAGTTTGTTGAAAAAGAACATAAACAACTTGAATTTGATATTGGCGTTCTTTTTAACGATGAGAATGAAAAAAGTGAGCGCTATGAATTATATTACAATATAATCGGATATCATATGTTCGGCAATATAATTATAGAAATAAAAAACTGTTTTGAAATAGTGATACATAACGAGTTGAATAAAGCCATAGACACAGCAGATTTAAGCGAAAATCTTTGTCAAAATTTGTGGCAATATTGTTTTGCATTGTTTGGGGAAGAGTATAGGCAAAATTTGATGCAATATTTAGAATCTGAACTCACTTCCCACATTATTGAACTGAACAGATATATTAAGGGAATTGAAGATGCCGACATATATGATATGTTTGTCGCAGAAAGCGAAATAAAAGCCGCAAAAGACGAAATTGCATATCTTGAACAAGAATACGAAAACAATTTGGAATTCGTTCATGCCTTAGGGGTTATAGACAACATATAAACTTGCTTTAAAGCAAGTTTTTTATTTGCAATTTGACAATAAATTTGAAAAACCTGTTGACAAAACTTTTTTTATTTGCTATAATAGCCCCGTAGTACCACTTCGAAATGGTTTTTTAAACTGCATTTTACTAAAAGTGCGACCAGATGAGTGAGTCTTTATAGGAGGTAACTAGTATGTACGCAATCGTAAACATTTCAGGCAAACAGTATAAAGTTGAAGTTAACGACACCGTCACAGTGGATCGTTTGTCCGCTGAAGTTGGCGAAGAAGTTAGTTTCCCAGTTCTTATGCTTGTTGATGGTGAAAAGACCCAAGTGGGCACACCAGAACTCAAAAATGTTTTATGTAAGGCAAAAGTTGTTTCTCGCGTTCAAGATAAGAAAATAACAGTTTTCAAGTACAAAGCAAAGAAAAACGAACGCAAAAAGCAAGGTCATAGACAACCTTACACTAAGATAGCAATTATAAGCATAGGTTAGTATGATTAACATTACTGTTGTTAAAAATAAACAAAATATTGTAACCATCGAAGCAACCGGGCACTCCGGCTATGCGGAAGAGGGGAAAGATATAGTTTGCAGTGCGGTTTCAGCAATAACTCAAAGCTTAATTTTGGGTTTAAAGCAAGTGCTAAAACTCAATGTGGTGGACATTGTTGATGAATCAATCCCACATTTGAGCGTAACACTAAAAGGCTTAACTGAAAATGAAAATAAACTTGCACAAATCCTAATGCAAACTGCCTATCTCTCGCTAAAAGAAATTCAAGAGGGTTACACAAAATACATTAAAATAAAGGAGAAGCAATTATGATTTATATTCAATTATTTGCCCATAAAAAAGGTGGCGGTAGCACCAAAAATGGTAGAGATAGTGAATCTAAACGCCTTGGCACCAAAGTCGGTGATGGCCAATTCGTTTCCGCCGGCTCAATTATAGTTCGCCAAAGAGGCACAAAAATCTATCCAAGTGAAAATGTTGGCTTAGGCAAAGACTATACACTATTCGCCCTAATCGATGGTGTTGTTCGTTTTAAGAAAGACGCAAGGGGCAGAAAAGTTGCCACTGTTGAAGCAAAAATGTAAAAAACCACACATGTGGCTTTTTTCATACAATTTTGTTTTAAAAATTTTTTGACAATAAAAATAGCCCGTGTGGGCTATTTTTCATTTTAGAAATCGCGCGTCAAAATAAAGCTTGCATCGATAGAATATAGACAATATGATATCTGCCAAATAAAGGCATATGAATACAATAATAATCAAGAAATGGAATTTTAAGAAAGCTAAGCAAACAACCAAAGCGGCGGTGATTAGCAATGCAATAATGATAGGAATCAAGTTGTTTTTATTAAATCCAGTTTTCACTTTAAGGCTTTTATTTGTTTCTTTGTCCTCAACATAAAGAGTGGTTACATGCTCGGCGTCAATTTCAAAAAGTTTATTTCCAAAATGACTCATTAAAAGTTCGTTCACAAATGGCAGTGGCAAGAATTGCAATTTTGGGCTTGCCATGCTATCGTTTGCTTTAAAAATCGAGTGGACATAAATATTATATGCACCATTGCACATCCTTTCCCAAGCGTTATATTTGGGCATAATGTTGACAATTTTGTCCTTGTCGGCAATTTTTTTAAGGAAATCATCAAACAATTTGTTGTTTATATTCAAACTTGCGTAGCACATAACTATGTCGTCCACATCAAATCTTAGCAAAAGATGGTGCACAACTTCTGCTAAATTGTTGACATAAACGGCATCGATGGGCAAATTAAATGTTGCAAAAAGTGGAACAAAGTTGCCTTTCACAACATAATGGATATTCTCGCCAAAATGTGCTTTTACAATATTTATTTTTTTATTTAAGTCTTCAATGTTATCTACCACAAAAATGACTTTCATTTTCCCCTCTAAACTTTATTATAAACTATTTTGTGACCATTTCAAAGCAAATAAACAAAATTTAAACAAAAAAAGACATCATTTAATGTCTTTTTTATTTTGGATAAAGTCATATCCGAAGCCATCATCTTCGCGAACGATTGATTTTTTGCTGTCTTTTTCGTCTTGTTTCATTTCGTTTTCTTTGCCTTCCTCGTCTTGCAAAATTTCATTTTTTGTGTCATCATTTGGGTGATTATTAGGCTCGTTTTCAATTGTTTCAAGGGGTTGCTCTTGAGTTTTTATGTTTTCAACCTTTTTCTCTTTTTTCTTTTTTTCTTTAATTGGCTTTTCTTTTTTTATCTTTGCTTTTGGCTTTTTAATGAGTGCCGACCACAAGATTATTGCAACTTGAAGCGGAATGCCCAAAATATAGATGAGCCATAATTGATATTTAATAAGCTGTATATGTATGCAAGCAATTAATGACCACACAAGGACAGATAATATTGGAAACAATAAATATGGCTTACCCCAAATGCTGTTAAAAACAATTAACACGACACACGAAACGGGAACTGCCCATAAGAAAACCAGGGGATAGGAATAGTCGCAAACCCATTGAATGGTCACGAAAATAATTGTTGCAGCAAGCCAGACCACGCTTGTTGCAAGCAAGGTAATGATTAATTTTGCGGGGAATAATCTATCCCTTATGCGCTCAGTTGGCTTTTTATCAAGTTCAAATTCGGCATTGGCTAAATCATTAAGAGTTACCCCATAAAAATTTGCCAAATCATACAAAACTTCCACGCTCGGCAAAGATTCTCCCGCTTCCCACTTGGAAATTGACTTGTCCGAATAATTAAATTTTTCAGCAAGCTCAACTTGTGTGAGTTTAAAACTTTTTCTAAGCATTGATAGATTTCTACCAATAACTTTGTTAATATTGCTCATTTTTACCTTCTTTTATATATTAAGAAATCTAAAATTTCATATCATTTGCGCTTTATTTTTATAATATTAACAAATTTGCAACAAAAACACAAGCAAAATAAGCCACTCTACTAAAATTAGAATTATATCTCAATTGTAGTAGAGGAAATAATTTAATTTAAAAAAACTGCCTAAGGGCAGTTTTTTATCTTTCAATTTTTAAAATGTTTAGCGAGTGCGACTTTAAGGATAACAAAAATTTGTTTTCAAGATTTAATGTTTTTGAGCTTTGTTTGATTTTGTTTTCGCTCTCAACATAGGTCGTTTGGATAGCTTTCGTTGATTTTATAATGCCCGACAAATCAAATGATGCTTTTGTTTCATCGCCTATATTTACAATTTTTAAATAAACATATTTGTTGTCAAAAGTAAGGCTTGTGAACACATTGGTGTTTGTTTTCCAAAGTTGTTTTTGTGCTAGTTTAATTAATTTTTCATTTTGTATTTTATAGATGACAATTTCATTTTGGGTGTATTTAATGCAAACATCTTCTTTTAAATTGATGTCTTTTAGTCGCTCCAAAGTCATGCGAAGATTGTTCACGATTTTTTCAAAATACAAAGCCTTGTCTTGAAAATTATAATGTATGTAAAACTTAAAATTTCCACTTTCGCCAAAAGTTAAACTGAATCCGTCAATGAGCTTTTTAAACTTTATTTTAACAAAATAGTTAGTTATATTTTTTGTTGTTTTGTTATTAGCTAATTTAACATCAATAGGATTATTGTTTGGGTCAAAAAATTCGATGCTTTCAATTTCATTTTTGTTCATTTTTGCGGCAAATTTTCCGCTGTTGTCATAATTCCTATCATAGTTCAATTTTATTGAATATTTCCCATAATTTTTTACGTAGGCAGATTGAATAAAATAGCTTGGAGTAAGCTTTAATTTATCCTTGTCAAAATATATTAAATCAGGGTCCCAATTGGATTGACCAATTTTGCAGAAGAGTGGGGCATAGCACGACATCTTTACAATGTCTGGATTATTTTCCATGCCACACATAAACACAGCCTCGCAAAGTGCAGAATTGAAATTGTTAACTCCGCCTAATCCTCCCAATCCGTTCGCGTTTGAGTGGCAAGCATATTCGCCCATAAACACTTTGGAAAAATTTGGATTGTAATAGTCATATCTATAATAATTATCCACAAACCAAGTTGGGGTGTTGTAGACATGTTCATCAACCAAAAGATTGGTGTAATGCTTATTTAAATAGCGCCAAGAAGGATTTGTGTCTTGTGGGTTAATATCCACTCCGCTTGTTGTGATAATTTGTACACCAAATTTTTTCAAGATATCTGTTGGCTTGTTTGAATAATTGTAATGAGTAAGTCCGTCCAAGCAAGCTTTGAAGTTTCTAAAATAGATCTTGTCCCAATTTTCATTTCCAAGCGCAATCATTTTTAAATTGAAAGGCTTAGGATGACCCATCGATTTGCGCTTGTTCGCCCAAAGATTTTCAACTTTATCTTTTGAATTTACATCACCTAGCGCAAAATAAATTAGATGCGCAACGCTGTCAATCACTTTTTCCCTAAATTCTGGGCTGTTTGGGCTATATGCCACATATCCTAAATGCCTAAAAACTTTTGTTCGAATCTGGCAAATCAAGCCAATATGATGCACGGGAAGCGGACTTAGATTTAAATCCTCACACAAACAAAAATATTCAAAAAATCCGATTTCGTTCGATTGCAAATAGTTCCAAACGCTTGGCTTGCTTATTCGCGTTTCAGTTGGCCCGATTGTCTTTTCCCATTCATATAAATAATCTAAGCTCGCGTCGCCCTCAACTAAACACCCGCCAGGGAAACGCAAAAATTTTGCTCCCATATCTAGGCTTTTAACTAAATCTGGATTGAACTTGCCAAATTTATATTTATTATTAGATTTAAAATATTTGGACGGAATAAGCTTAAAATGTGTCACATAAAGTGTAGATTTGCCGCTAAAATCAAAAACTAATTTGGCAAATTTTTTGTGCGTTCCTGCCATAACAGTTTCGGCAAGTTTATATTTTGAAGATTTTTTTAAAACAATTGAAAAAGGCTTGCTTGTTCCCCCGTTTTCATATTCAAAATAAATTTTGCAAGAAACATCCTTGTTGCTAGAATAGAAAAAACTCACTGTGAATTGATTGTCATTTAAATAAATATAATTTTTGTTGCCAACTAATTCATATCCTAAATTTTTGATTTTCTTTGCTCCGTCTAGCTCAATTTTAAGCGAATATGGCTTGTTTTCACTAATAGGATTTTCGTTTGTCACAATTGAATCTTCAACTTCCCAAAATCTTAAGTTGTCATATTTATTTTTAACAACCGGTTGGTCATAAGTGAAAAAACAAAAATCAAAATTTCCATTTTGAATTAAATTCGCATTAAGTCCGCCGTCAATGCTATGATTTATATCTTCAAGGAACAAGCCATAGAGTAGCGGAGATGTTGGCTTCGCGTTTTGTTTTTTTGCCTTAAATTCTAAAATTTCACTTTTCATAAAATTATAATAATAATTTTAAAAAACTAAGGCAACTAAAAATTGCAATTTTTTGCTTACATTTTCATTTTAATAACGCCACACGCGATTTTGTTCCCCGAATTTCCCGATGGCTGAGTTGTGAAATCGTCCGGCCCTTCATGAATAATAACTGTCTTGCCGATTATTTCTTCAATTTTAAAGCGCGTTGTGTAAAAGCAAAACCAAGCATCCCCATTGTTTGAAAAGAGCGGCGGCATATCTCCCGCGTGATTTGGGTGTGGTTGATTTTTTGGATTAAAATGCCCGCCCGTTTTTGAAAAATCGTCCTCGCAACTTTCACCCTCGTGAATATGAAAAGCAAAAATATTCGTGTTAGTTTTTGGCAAGCCTTCAATATCCGCCATAACGACAACTCCATTTGCTAGAGCGTAAAAATTCACAATCCCTTTTAAATTTGAATAACCTTGCCCGCCCGCGATATTTGTTTGTGCGCTTGGCTTTAATTGACAAAGCCTATAAAATATTTCATTATATTCCATATCTCTCTATATTCGCATTTTCATCTTTTTGTTCATTTTATTTGACACACGATTTAGTTTGACGTATTCTAAAAATATGGAAGAAGTTCAAAATAGTTTTCAAAATAGATTAAATCGACAAACTGGATTCGAAATGCTACGAATTATAGCAATGTTTTTGATTTGTGCGGTCCATGTTATGAATTATGGAGGCTTGCTCGCAAATGCTCAGGGGGGGGGGGTGGCCCTATTATTTACAAAAATTGCTTTATGCGGTATTTACAATTGCGGTTAACATTTTTGTTCTAATCTCGGCTTACTTCTTGGTTAAAAGTAAATTTAAAATAAAAAAATTGCTCGCATTATGGCTTCAAGTCCTTTTTTATGGCATTGCGTTTTATTTAATTAGTTGCGCAATTGATTCGTCCAACTTTGGTGTTGGTTTTGTTTTTTATTTAGCACCTATCACTAGCAATGCATTTTGGTTCATAACGGCTTATTTGTTGCTATATTTGATTTCACCGTTTTTAAATATAATACTAAACAATGCTTCAAAAAAACAGTTAACAATTTTAGTGGTCGGCATATTCATTTTGGATTATCTTGCCACTCGTTTTGGTATCAATGCAATTGTTAATTTTAATTCAGGATATAGTTTAATTTGGTTTATGTTCTTATATATTTTAGGAGGCTATTTAAGGCTTTATCCCTTAAAAATAAAAAAGATATGGCTATTGCTAATCTATTTAGTCAGCACTTTTGCTTTGTGGGGGATGACATTCATTGAAAATAATGTTTATACCGCAATTTTTTATAATCCATTAGAATATACATCTCCACTAGTTTTGTTAAATTCTATTTGCGCATTGATGTTGTTTAAGGACATTAAAATAAAATCTAAATTTTGGCATACGCTTATTTGTTTTATTTCGTCATGTACATTTGGAATCTATCTTTTCCAAGAATCGGCAATAAAGCCGTATTTGTATTTTAATATTCTAAAAGTCCAGTTTGCCTACGGAAGTGTGCTTTCGCCTTTATATGTTCTTTTGTTTGCCTTGGAAATTTTTGCACTTGGCTTGTTGGTTGAAATTATTAGAAAATCTATAGTGTTTGCAATTTCCGCAATCTATAAAAAAATAAAAGGAAAACATGAACATAATCTTTAATTAAATTATTATTTTCAAAGTTAAAATCGCCATCGATGTGACGATTTTTTTTAATTTAAATTTTTTTTTAAAAAAGCATTAAAATTAGTTGACATTAATACCCTAAGCGGTATAGTATATATAAGGAGAATAAAAATGAAAGCAAATGAAAAGCCCACTGAACAGGTGGAAGATGTTAAAAAATCTATAATTGTAAGGATAAATCGCTTGGTTGGACAACTTGAAGGCATAAAAAGAATGGTCAACGAGAATAGGATTTGCGATGACATTTTGGTTCAACTTGCAGCATTCAATAGTTCAATCAAAAGCCTTGCTAATTATATGATAGAAAAACATATGTATACAAGTGTGTTGGACAGCATAAAAAAAGGCAATGTTGAAATCTTGAGTGATGTTGTGCATTTGTTTAAAATGTTTCAATAATTGAGGACGAAATGAAATATACAAAAGAGCAGATCGTTAATGCCGCAATGCTGGGAAACGATGAATGTTTGTCCGTTATTGGAACTTTTCAAATAATCGAAAATGCATTGACAGAACTAACCGGCATTTTGAAAATAGACGGAATAACAGTTCGCGAAAAGTATAATGCAATCTGGGTGTTTGCAAAAACCAGAGTTAAATTTTTCAACAAAATTTTGTGGAACGAAAAATGTGAAGTTTCGTGTTTTGTTTCATACAAATCTCTTGCCAAAATGAATTTTGATGTTGAAGCAAGAAGGGGGAATGAACTTATATTTTATGCCCGCGTTGAGGCTTGTGCTTTAGATATTGCAACTCAGCGTATCAAAAAACTTTCCACTATTGGGGTTGATGATTCAATACAGCCGGAAACATCAAATTTTGAATTGACATTTTCAAATTTTAGTTATGACAATTTGCCCTTGTATGAGCAAATTAAAGTTCGTTCAACAAACATAGATATGTCCCACCACACAAACAATTTGGAATATCTAAGATTTATAATGAACACATATTCGGTTAAAGATTTAGAAACAAAACCATTTAAAGAAATGGAAGTTGTTTATGTGAGCCAATCGTTTGAGGGCGACATTTTGGATGTTTTGAAAACACACGAAAAAGATAAAGATATAATAGTCTTACAAAAAGGCGGAAAGCAGGTCGTTAAATGTGAGATTTTATATTAGGAGAAATTTATGAGTAAAATAATGATTATAACAGATTCAAATTCGGGCATAACCCAAGAAGAGGGAAAGAAACTTGGCATTTTTGTGATTCCAATGCCATTTACTATTGATGGCGAAGAATATTTGGAAGATATTTCGATGACGCAAGAGAGGTTCTATGAACTATTAAAACGCGATGCGGACGTGAAAACTTCGCAACCGTCCCAAACCTATTTGGAAGAACTTTGGACAAACCTACTAAAAGAATATGACGAACTCGTTTATATCCCAATGATGAGCGGGCTTAGTGCCACTTGCGCAAACGCAAAAGAATATGCTAAGAAGTTTAACAACAAAGTTAAAGTTGTGGACAACATTAGAATTTCTGTTACACAAAAAATTAGCGTTTTGGAAGCAATTGGATTAAAAAATCAGGGCAAAACCGCAGATGAAATAAAGGAATATTTGGAAAACACAAAAGATAGATTCTCAATTTACATCATAATGGGCGTGTTGAAATATCTTAAACGCGGGGGCAGAATTTCGCCCGCTGCGGCAACAATAGGTGACTTACTAAAACTTAAACCTATTCTTTACACAACTGGCAGCAAATTTGAAAAACTTGCCATCGCAATGAGCACAAAACAAGCAAAAGTAAAAGTGATTCAAAAGCTTAAATCCGACTTGGAAACCAAATTCAAAACAGAGTATGAACAAGGCAAAATGGTGCTTTCAGTTGCCTATACGGACAAACGCGAAGAAGGCTTGATTTTTAAACAAGAAATAGAGCAAGCTTTCCCAGACATTAAAGTCGTTTTGGTAAATCCGTTATCGCTAAGTGTTTCTTGCCATATCGGCCCGGGAGCAATCGCTGGCACACTTTGCATCAATAATTATGCAACCGACCTATTAAATAGCCTAGACAAAAGCATAAATTAAAAATATCCCAAGCGGGATATTTTTTATAAAATCGCCATTTTCACTGCGTGTAGTGGAAAACTATATTTTCATTTTTCCTTCCTTTCAACTACTGCCACCATGGAGTTTTCAAACCCCGCAATTGTTTTGTCTAAAAAATGATGGATAACATTAAGATTGGCTCTGTTAAGTTCGTTTAGAAATTCGCTCCATGTGACCATTCTGCATGAGGTTGTGGCAACCTGTATTGTTTCTCCCCAAAATGGCCTATCCGCAAGTTCAAATGCTTTATTTATATCTGTTTTGCGAGTTTCCTCGCCATCACCCATAATAACTATAAATGCCTTTCCGCTTTTTTTGAGATGGTCATGCACAAATTTTAAAAATTTATCACGGTCGCCTTGCTCCACAAGCATATGTAGCACTGCAACGGAATAGATAAAATCAAATTTTTCGGCAAGAGAATTTTGCAATATATCCATAACAAAAAATGGGGATTGAGAAACGCCTTTTTCGCTTGCTTTTTGTTTGCACCATCTAATTGCTTCGGGGGAAATGTCGCTAGCATGAACATTATAACCCTCTGACAAAAGATAAATCGCGTTTTGACCTTCGCCACAACCAATTTCTAAAATTGAAGAATTTTTGTTCGCGCCATATTGTTTTAAAAGTTTTTCAATGGTAGGACTGTGGCCTTCGCCCGCCCATGCAAGATTTTTTTCGCTATGAACTTTTTTATACCTATCCTCATAGGCCTCATAATATTTCCTTTCCATATAAATATATTACCATAAAAAAGGATGGTGAGCAATTATATTTTTAAATTTTTGCAAAATTCATGTTTAAACAACTTTTTTTGTTTTACATATAATGTTGTGAGGAGAAAAGATATGAAATGCTTTAATTTTAACACACCTAGTAACAATTGTTGCAACCCTTGTCCACCTAAACCAATTTCTCCTAACTATACACGATATATTTTGCAAACCGTTTCTGGTGGTGTAACCGGCCCTACAGGTCCAACAGGCCCGGCCGGCGCACCAGGATTTACCGCAACAGCGTTTTTTACCGCGCCAAGCGTAACAAATGCCGAACCTACACTTATTTTGGAAAATTCTTATCCAACCAGCCAAACGGAAATTACCCTTGCTGGCGGCAACGGAATTAACTTAACTCCCGGCACATATTTATTGCGCTTTGGCTCAACCGTTACAAGCACAAACGGCACGCCACCAACAATTTCAATATCCGTTGACAATGTTGTAGAGAGTGGGACAATAAGAACCGGCGTTGCTTTTGGCTCAGCAAGCTTAACAGGCGATGCGCTAATAACAATTGCAACTCCATCGATATTATCTTTTAATGTAACAATTGCAAATGAACTTATTTATGATGAAAATTTCATAATAATTTCTAAACTAGGTTAAAAAATGCCACACTCGTGGCATTTTTCTTTTAACTTTTGCAATTAATTTGCAAATATTTTTGTTAATTTTGGTAGACATTTTGGTAGACCACCTCGGTAGTTTGCTAATTTTTGCAAAATTTCGTGATTTTTGCAATTTCGATAAAACACTGCATCTTGTTGAAGAAAACAAAAAATTCCACTATATATGGTGGAATATGGGTGGCGGAGGGCTAGGGATTCGAACCCCAGGAGGCTTTCACCTCGGCAGTTTTCAAGACTGCTGTATTAGACCACTCTACCAGCCCTCCGTAAATATAATTAAAATGTTTTGCACTGCTTAAATGCTTTTTTAATATAACATAAAATTTTAGTTTTGGCAAGTGTTTTTTAAAATTTGTTGAATTATTGTTTATTTCTTTTTAACTTTAATAATATGAATGAGAGGAATCCGTTTCAAATAAGTTTTATTAGAGTTTAATTTACTATCAAATTAGCCAATCAAAACTTCGTCGTCATAAAATTTAGAAATCAGGCGCTTCATAGCATTATCAATTTAGAAATTAACGCAATAGTAATTCAATTTATAAAATAATAAATTAGGGAAAGCAATGAACATAATCAATTTAGAAACTGCAAAATTTGTTTGAACTTTGCTTTAAGTTCATCATAATGTACTGCGCAATTGGCGGGGCTGGTGCTTGGAAGGGTAAAGCAGTTGACACCAATATATTTTTTATATAATTTTGTTGCGGTGTTGCCCAAACAGAACACTGCTTTAATTTGTGTTTTGCGAATTAGAGTTTTTATGTCATTCACTTTAACATTTTTGATGCTGCTGTCGCTCGCTCCAACAATTTCGCAACTTGAAATTATGTCCCACAAGGCAATGTTGTGCTTTAAAAGGAAATTTTTCTTTTCATCATTTGTGGTGGGAAGAGTGTCGTTAAAAATATCTGCCAAGACCTTAAAAAATCTATTTTGTGGGTGGCTAAAATAAAAGCCAACATCTCTCGATTTTGGCGATGGGAAACTGCCCAGCAACAAAACCTTGCTGTTTTCGTCGTATATCGGCTCAAAAGGATGAGTGACAAAATTGGACTTTTTCATATATTAATTTTAACAAAAATGCATAATGTTTACTATTATTTTTGTTATTTTTAATAAAATAAGCTGTTATTGCTAAATTTTGCTTTAAAAATTTGAAATTTTTTGATATAATTATAAAAATGAGCGAAAAAAGTTTGTACATAGTGTTGAGTCAAACGGGAACGGTGCTTTCCAAAGTGCTTAAATTTTTTACGCGGGCAGAGTATAACCATGCCTCAATTGCTCTCAGTCCAACTTTGGATAAGATGTATTCTTATGGCAGAGTCAATCCCAAAAACCCTTTCCGTGGTGGCTTTGTTGAAGAAGGCAAGGATATTGGAACATTTAAGCGCTTTAATCAGACAAAAGCGGCCGTTATGGAATTAAAGGTGAGCGAGCAAGAATATGATGCTGTTAAAAATTACATAGAAAATATGGTGAATAGGAGATGCGAATTTCACTATAATTATTGGGGACTGTTTTTAGGATTTTTAGGCATAAATGTCGCACCACAAAAAAGATTTTATTGTTCACAATTTGTAAAAAAATGTTTAACCGAGCAAAACATTCAAAACTCAACCAAGCTTCCAAAAATTATCAAGCCAATTGACTTTTTAAAACTGACAGACACTCGAATTATTTACACTGGCTTATTAAAAAATTACAATTAAAAAACTAGCTGTCCGCTAGTTTGTTTGTTTCTTTAAATTGTTGTCTTTTTGATACATAACTTTTGCAAGGTCAAGGCATTTGTTGCTATATCCCCATTCGTTGT
>CANQHS010000014.1 GCA_947623795.1 uncultured Clostridia bacterium
ACTTGGCCATACTCTGGGAGTTCGAACACAACAAATTCTTTGTTAGTTGTGAGGGTGTATGAATTGATGAAATTGTTGCCTATGTTTTCGCGCTCAATCGTTTCATCCGCGGCATAAACATCCGACAAATTTTCGTTATATTCGTCCTCTTGAGCCTTAGCGTTCGCTGTGCCAAGTTTTATTGTTGGAGCGGCTGGGTCGATTCTAAATCCAAACACCATTTCATGCGCTCCGCCATTTAAATTTGTCGAACTTTCGACATTGTCCGAAATGATAACAATATAATCGCCCGGCAAGCAAATCCAACTTGTGTCGTTCTCGCCGTTAACAAATCGAGGTGCAAAGCTGGTGTTGATATTGTCATTGATGTAAGTTTTGAAGTCGAAGGTGAAATAGCCGTCCTTTTGCGAGTTGGTCGTGTTGCCATCGGCTGAATAAATCAAAATGTTATTTTGCGAGCCCAATAGGTCGGAAAGCTGATTTCTTGTGTCGCTAAACACAACTTTAACATTCAATTTTCCTGCAAAATAGTCCGAGCCATAGCCATAGAACAAATATTTATAAATAGGAACATTTAAAACTGCTGGGAGTTTGTTTGTCGAGAAATAGATGTTGTAACTTAAAGAAACAAGATTTCCGTTTTCGTCCATGAAGGATGTGGACCTCGAGTCCGTTCCAATTCGATTGAAGCTGTTGAAAGTTGTCTCATTATCAAGAAGCCCAATCGAGATATTATCTCCCGCGCCATTTTGCTTTATGCCCGTCCTATCCACAATGAACCAATAATATGCGGTTTGTTCGTCCGTGCCAAAATTTGATGAGTCGGCATATTTTCGCTCGACAATATATAACCCTTCTTGCGTCTGATTTCCAACTTCATTAATGCGCGCAAAGGCACGATTGTCGCCCACCTCTAATGCGCCGTTTGAATATGCGTTGTTCGAATATAAATCCACACTTTCTCTAAAGGTATAAAATCCGGTGGACTTGCTAGGGTCATGATTTGCAAAGTTGTTTGGCGAATTTGTGTCGAGAGTGTAGTAATAATATTTTATGCTGTCAATTTCAAGCCCAAAATTTGCCGTGTTCCAAACGAACACAACATGATTATCGCTAGTTGCAAATGCTTTTTCCAAATTGTTTGAGGTATAAAGCCTATGGATTCCGTTTGCGTCCATCTCGCCATTTTCTGGAATCATCTCGCCCGCGATGTTTGAGTTGCTGAAATATACAAATCCGCGTGAGTTGTCCGTGTTGATTTCAATTGAAAGATAAGAGATGGATTGTTTTGCCAAATTCAAAAATTGTGTGGTTGGTGCAAATGGATTTAGGCTATTAACGCTCTGCTCGCTAATTTGGTTTACGCCAAGCTGATATATATGCCTTATTGTGGAAGTTCCGTCCTCATTATTTTTGTCCACATTAATTGGGTCGAGCACGCTAGAAATTTTATTTGTCGAAACGTGAGAGTTATGTTCGTCAAAAACTGAAACGGTCAAGTTTTTAACTGTCAAATATGTTTTTCCGCTAAGAGTAGAGAACAAATTTTTTAGTGCTGCCCTATGCGTTGCGTTGGTGTAGTAGGAATCAAGATTGAGCGCGTTGTCATTTCCAATGTCGCTAATTATTTTTGCTAGGTCTGGGTTCGAAATTCCACTCGCCCCGTCGTTTGCTAGTTCAATAACTTTGTGAGTGGCAACTTTAACGCTTGCGTTTGAAGCATACATCTTGTTTGTGTGGGTCATAAATTCGCCATCTTGTCCATCCACTTGAACAAAGAAATATGATTCCGTGTTGTCGATAACGAACATGAATTTTGTTTCATTCCCGGCTGCGTCGCTTAAAGTGAAGAGATAGATGCCCTGGCGTTCAAGGATGTTATTTTTAGTTAAATTTTGATAGAATTCCGCTTTTGTGATATCGTCATAAACGCTGCTCGTTGTGCCAAGTTTATAGTTGGTTGAGAACCAAATGTCCCCCGCGTCCTTAACCTTTGCTAGCTCGACGCTTGAATCCTTAACAAAAGGAGTGAAGGTGTATTGCGCCCTAATTTCCGCTCCGCTTGGCTTGTCGTTCCAATATAGGGTTGCAAGCCCGCTTGTGATGACGCTGTTGATTTCTTGATAGCTGTTTCCGTCCGTCTTAAATGAATAGTAGGTCGCGCCTGTGGTTGTGGTGTTGGTCTGCACCGCATAAAGCCCAACGCCCGAAATTGGCTGTTTGTCGATTGTGAAAACGCGATAGCTCTGCCCGTGCCTATCTATGGCAAGTTCAACAACAAAACTTGCCCCGTGCCCGTCCGTTATCTCGTTTCCAATCGTCGTGCCGCTAGTGAGTTTCGTTTTGTTGACATTAGGGTCGGAGATAAGGTCGCTTATTGAATAATCGTCCGTTATGTATCTATCCAAAATATAATAGTAGTTGGCTTCAACTGCCTTTTCGAAAACATTTGGAAGTTGGTCGTCCCAATCCACAACAACATTTTTGTTTGTATATCCACTGCTGCCAATGATGTTGTTCTTGTTGTCCTCGCTATAGATGTGCGGAACGATAACATTGTCTGCATATTCAAAAGCAAAGATTTGATAATAATTGCCGCCGCCAACAACTTGCACATTTATAACAACGAAATAGTATCCCGCGTCATTAAATGAGGTTGTGGTCAAATATTTTTCTTTTCTAGCATGTCCGTCTGTTGTCCAACCCCAGCCCGCGCTGTCGCCCTTTCCAACATAGTTGCCTGCATCGCTGTTTGTTGTGGTCAAACACTCTTTCATATAAGTTGCGTTTGTCGAATAGAAATAGAAACTATTTTCTCTATTGATTGCATTGTTGGTTTCGAGCCAAAGCGATGGCTGATTCGTTCTCAAAAAATCAATTTTGTCGAAATTGTCGCTTTCAATAGTTTTGTTGCCATATAAATCTGTTGCCAAGGTATTCATTCCTGCATCGGCCTTCCAAGCGTCAATATTGTTATATTGTGCTTGAACTTGAAGGTTAGCGTCCTCAGTTTCAACAACGCTGCCCACAATTGAACTTGCATTTTCGTCATAGTCAAAAATTGGGCCCATAACTTCGCGTTTGGTTGCGAGTTTGGTGTTCATAAAATCGATGTCGCCCGGAACAACAATGTCCGCACGCTGGCTTCCCAAGCCCTCGTTTGAGCCAGAGAGGGTTATGTGCCTAAGTTGGGCTTCCTTATTGTCCTTTGCGTATTTAAGTTCAAAGCCGTTGATTGTGAGTGTTGCTGGTGCAACGGACAAGTTCATGCCCTCAAAACTATAAGTTACGCCGCCTTGCGTGTAGGTTTCGTATAGATAGTTAAAAGTGAAATCATATTTGCCCATTTCGGTGAACACGAAAACGACAAAGTTGTTGCCATTGTGGTTGAATTTGTACATCGAATAGCTTATCTCGCCCACATTGGAAATTTCGCATTGCAAGTTAACGTCAAATCCGCCATCCGCATTGAGTCCGGTTGGAATTGGAGTGTATGAATACTCCGTTTGCACGCCATTTGCGGTGTGGACAAACGACATTTGATATTTCGTGTAGTCAAACATAAGGGTTGGATATGCTGTCTGTTTGCCCAAATAATATTGATAGTTGTTGTCGCCAAGGCTCGTTGCATTGCTTAATGTTGGCAAGGCAGAATATTCGCCCGAATCTGTTCTCTCTGTTGCCGTGTAGCTCGACCTAAAGAGCAGATTGAATTCAAATCGGTTGGAGTAAGGAAGGCCATTCAATTGATAACTAAATTCAAAGACATAGTTGCCTTCGTTGCCCGGCTGTTGCGGAATAATATAGGCAAAATCTTCATACATAAAGCCCGAATATTGCCTAACTTGCGGAAGTTGCACTTGGCTTGAGCCGTTATAAGTGTGCGTCATTGTAACGCGCAAGTTTCTTATTTTTGCGCCACTATTTTCTGCTTTAACTGTTCCGTCATCATCTTGCAATTCTGCGTCTAATAAGTCGCTAACTTGCCCGGCCTTGCCAACTTTGGTTTCACCCCCAACGACATATTGGAAATATTGCCCGAACGAAACTAAAATTGCTTCGCTAAGATAGACGCTGCTGTCTGAAGTTTTTGTGTATGCTGAAAGGGAAGGATTTACATATTTATTATCCATAAATCTGTTGTTAAGCATAACGAACTCGCCATCTTTAACAACATATTTTTCGTCTGTTGAATTTGGGTCTATCGAGTGGCTGGATAAATCGCCCGTCAAGTTCGTGTAGTAATATGCGGGCTTGCTGCCATTGTCATAAATAAACATTTTGTCGGTGAACTTATTTCCCTCTGCATTTGCTCCGCCATCAACAAAACTTGGTTTTTCCGTGTAAAGCGGACTTGTGAAATTATTTCCCACATCTCCAATATTTACGCCCACTTTTTCAACGGACAAAATGAGCCCCTCTGCCGTGACTCCACTAAACTCTTCATTTGCAATCAATGCCGCATAGCCTTTGCCGCCCTTGTCGTTGATTGAAAGCGCAACGCAAACAATGGCTGTGAGCAAGGCGCACAACATGATTATTATTCGATTTAAAACTCTAAATTTCCCCTTCAAAATGCTTCCCCTTTTTATTTTGCCAATTCTCGACAAAAATATTATATTTTAAATTTTTTATAGCATTTAATTCTAGATTTTTACAAATTATAACACAAGGGAAATTTAAATACAAATAAATTAAAATTTATTTAAATAAAATTTTTTATTAATTTTTATAAAAATAAATTAAAATTCAACGAAAAATCTAAAAACAAGGGGAAGAAAATTTATATTAAATTCAAAAAAATTTCAAAAAAAATTTAAAAATTAATAAAAAATACACAAAATTTCGTGTTTTTTGCGTATTTTTTTGGATTTTTTAAAAATTTTTTATTTTTTTATTAAATTAATTTTTGAACGCCCTTGATGGAGACAACTTTCATCGTCTTTGCAATCTCTTTTGTGTTCGCGTCGATGTAGTAATAATATAGCCCGTCTATGCGTTCCGCCATGAACTCGTATGCGGCAATCTCTTTGCCCGTGTCGAGCTTGATCACAGTTTTTGTGGTCTTTAAAATTTCATAGTCAAAGCCCAAAAGTTTTTCCGCGTCCTCAACTGAAACATTAAATTCTGGATTGCGGCTCACATGATTCAATGCATAGTTCACCGCTTCAAAGCCAATGATGTCTTGCCCAGTTAGGTCAACTTTAACTTTAACAAGGTCGGGATACATAATAACATCATTCATGTTTGGCGCAAGATTAATATACGCCACATTTTCGTGAATTTCAAGCCAAACGGCCTCCATGTTTTCAAAGCCTATGTTGTTTGCAAAAGTTTTAGCCATTTCAACCGCTTGCTCGCCTTTCATAATTGGGTCGCCACCCTCGGCGTAGCTAGAAAGCGTAATCAACAAGCCGCCGCGTTTGCTAACTTGTGCGTTATATTTTTTGCCTTCCAAGATTATTTCAAAATCGAAAGTCGCAATGTCGCCATTCGTTTCGTTTTTGTATGTTATTTCGGCTTTCCTATTTTTATACACTTTGTCCTTTAGATATTTTTGCGCGTCTTCCTTCGTTATTTCGGTTTTACTTAAGCCTTTAACAACTCGCGTTTCGAGTGCGGTTGAAAATGGACCATCGAAAATCATGGCTGGATATTCAATGCTCGCGCTAGTTAAATCGCCCAGACTAGTCGAAAGTTCGTTCATGCCCGTGTTGTCAAAAATGGATGCGTCGATAAAATTGAAATTTGTGTCGTACATCCCTTCGTTTTGAGTGTTAAATTTTTGCTTAATCTCGCCCAACACAAGCCCAATTTTGTCGAACATAAGTTCTTCCTCTTGCGTGAGCGTTTCATTCTTGTTCAATTTGTTGGTGTACGCCTCGCAAAGCCCGTCAATTTGGTTAAAAAACTTGGTGGCAGAAACCACATTTTCTTCATTTATTGGCAACACGCTAAGCCCGGCCAAAACATAGTTGCAATCGCCGCGCATGTCGTTTAGCGTGTTCAACTTTGCTTGTTTTGTCGAAAGTGTGGAATATTTTGAGATGTCCACCGCGAGATTGTTTATGTTGTCCACCATAGAATAATAGCTCGAAGTGTAAACGCCCTCCAAAATGTTGGCGTTTTGCTTGCCCGACTTATACACTTGATAGTACGCGATAAGCACGCACGTTAAAATGACCAAAAGTGCCACAATTATAACAATCATGACAGGCATCGCTTTTTGTGCGTTGCTCTTTTGTTTGGTTTGCTTGTCCTCGCGGACTTTTGAGCTATTTTCTTGCTGCTCCTTTTCGATGTTTTCGCTAATAACTTTGTTTTTCATATTTCCCCCTAAACTGCAAACACGTGTTTGCCGATTTGCGTGACTGTTTTTGTGGTGTAAATCCATTTGCTCGTTGCTGTGGCAGGATTGTAGTAATAAACTGCCCCATAGGTTGGGTCCCAGCCATTCAATGCGTCATCCGCCGCCTGATATGCCTTTTGATTTGGCTCAAGATTAATCTGCCCGTCGTTAACCGCTGTGAACGCCCAAGGCTGGTAGATTACTCCCGCAATCGTGTTAGGAAAGCGGCTGTCCCGCACCCTATTTAGCACGACTGCGCCAATCGCCACCTGCCCGGTGTAGCTCTCGCCGCGCGCCTCGGCATAAATGACCTTTGCTAGCAAATATCTATCGTTGCTGTTGTAGTTAGATGAACTCTTGCTTGAACTAACAGATAGCCCCATTTTTGCGGCTGTAAGAGGCCCAACAATTCCATCTTGCGTAAGGCCATATTTCTTTTGGAACTTCTTGACCGCCGCAATTGTTTTCGGGCCATTAATTCCGTCCACATTGCCCGTATAATATCCCCATTTTTTAAGTCGCGTCTGCACTTCGCGCGTGTTTGCAACCGCCGCCTCAACATTTTCAATTCGGGCAACCGTCGTCTTTGCTTTTTCGTCCATATTGTTCAATTTCATTATGGTGTTTGCGCCCACAACGCCAAACAATCCGCACAATAAAACGACCAGCACAATAATAAATTTTTTCATATTCTCTCCTTAAGAGAAAAGGGATTTTAGCCACTCCACAATTCTCGATTTAAATTTAATTTGCGTGTTCGTTTCATTTTTATTCACAAAACATAAAGGTGGGTACATAACGCACCACCAATTGTCCCCCTCGGCCGTCCCAAGTTCAACAATAACCGCGTCATAATACCCGCTCTCTAACGTGGTGTTAGCATATGTGCGCGTTGGGAAATATTCGTTTGCGATTTTCACATTAACTGAATAAGAAAATCCGCTCGCCATAAGCGTTTTACGGCATAATTCCTCAATTTGCGGTTTAAGACTAGACACAATCTCAATCGCCCTATCTTTGCTCGGCACATTTGCAAAATATGGCGTTAAAAATTCAACAACTTTGTCTTTAACAACATATTTAACATTTTGGTCAACCGCGCTGTTGCTGTTCGCCCTAATATGTATGCGCAAATAGTCATAATCCTTCCCGCCAGGGAGCGCCAATCCAATCCCAACCACCAAAACAATAAGCACCACAACAATCCAAAACTTTTTCATATCTAAATCATTGCCCGCGCAAAAATAAAAAAACGAAAAAACAATAAAGTTTTTCCTAAAAAACGCAACTTTTTGTCGATTTTGTACCCTGAACGGAGTCGCAACTCTCGCTATTGCTAGTTTGTTTCGCTGTCATTCTGAGCGAGTGAAACGAGTCGAAGAATCTAAAAAATAAGGAACGTGAGTTTAAGGGATTGCCGTTCACTGTTAATTGGGGTCCCCGTTAAGAACTTGCTTCTTAATGGGGAAGAGGAACAAACAAGCCTAGGCTTACACAATTGCGGAACTTGTGGAGCAATTTAGCTAAGCTGCAGTTCGCGCAGCTTATTTATCCAACAATCCGTCCAAATAGATGTTGACTTTGTCGCAAACTCTGTCGTCAACCGATTCAATTCTTTTAATTAGTGCAATTTGTTTGTCCGTCAATCCCGTGTTGACATTATAATTTTTCGTCCTGCCCAATAATTTGTCGACTGATACATTATAAAGATTAGCAAGTTCAACAAGGGATTTTGACGGAATATCAAATTTTCCGATTTCATAACAGCTATATGATGCCTGACTTATATTTAAAATTTTAGCAACTTCGGTCTGTTTTAGACCAGCATTTATTCTATATTCTTTTAACTTTAACATATAAGAAATATCACATTTTCGATATTTTTTATCAACTCAGCTTATAAATTCGTTTGATTTTATAAGTTTAATAAGTATATAATATAAGTTAAATTTATAAAAGGAGCGAAAAAATGGAAAAAAGAAGTTGTTATAATTGCAAACATTTTAATAGGTTATATGCATTTTTTGAGGACGGAACTATGCGTTGCATGAATCGCGCGTGCTATTTTGGAAGCAAAGTGGATGACGGGAGCGAGGCGCAAAGTTGTTATCGGTATCAATTTAGCCCAATATCCGACGCCGAGCCCGAACAAATTAAGCCGGCGGAATTGCTAGTTGCCCTAAAAATGGAATTAAATTATTTGAAAGATGTAATTGCTGAAATCGACAAATTTTATTCTGCCAATAATTCGTCTAAAGAGAGCGACAAAAATGTCGAAAAAACTAGGCAATCCTAGTTTTTTATTTGTCATTCTAGGCACGAAATCCCATCGTCACAAACTGCATCTTTTTTAGTTCGCATAGATGGCTTGACTTTTAAAATTTTTGTGTTATAATTGCAAAAAGGGAAAATATGAAAAAGAAAAAAATTGCGAAACTTATTGGTGTGACATTGCTAACGGGCGCGGTCGGCGCGGGGGTTATTGTCGGGGCGTCGTATCTCGGCGACTATTTTGTGTTTTTGGACGACACATATTTGCCAAGAGAAAAAATTGAATATTTGACGGACGAATTAGGCTTGGACGATTCAATAACCTACAAACAAGATTTTAACAGATTGCGCCATAAAAACGGCGAGCCAATCAACATTTCGTTTGACGAAAACTATCCAGAAGAGTGCAAAACTTATTCGATTGAAGCAATCGACAATCTTTTTAATTTGGTGCATGAAATTAACCCTCTCTACACCTATTCGATTGTGGACGACACTCATGCGGCAGACCTCGAATTCCGCAACTCGACCATCCCGATAGATAATGCAACTGGAATAGCAAATTATTTTGACCACTCTGTCACAATCGACTTATCATCGTCGTTTTTCTATAATGAGGACGGAACAATTCGCCCCCATTCGGTAGAAATGGTGACGATTCACGAATTGATGCATCATTTTGGTTTTAAGGATGTTTATGACAAAACAGACATCCATTATTACAACACGGTCATGTATAGCACAAGCAGCACACTTTCCATAAATGAATATGGAAATCTAATTGTCAACTATTCCCCAAACACATCGGACGAGGATATGCCAAAATTGTTAGCTTCGCTAAAAACTCACATAATCGATTATGCGTCAACTTTGGACATAAGCACGCGCTTTTCACAGCAATTAAAGACATATCAAAAAGTTGAAAATCTCGACCCTATCGAAAATAATGCTCACCTCGAACTAACAAAAAAAGACTACACTTATGAAATCACAATAAAGGACGATGAATTTATCCTGGACACAATCGGTCAAGACGGGAAAACAGAAACTCAAATAGGAAAAATCCTAAGGCTGAACAACAACATGATTATCCTTCAAAATGCACATTGGAAAGAGAATCATCTGTCGGAAACTTACATGATGAACAAGGACATAACAATCGCCAAGAGCGGGGATGACTATTTTCTTTACAACGACTATATAATTTCCGCACTCACCAATCTCAACGCAGAAAACACTCTGTCATGTTGAGCGGAGCGGTGAAAAAAAGAGCCTAACGCTCTTTTTATTTTCTTGATTCGTCGAGATAGCTTGCCTCTAGGTCGCTAACATGAGTGAGAAGTGCGATTGGATATTTTTCATAGGCGTCGGACATGTCGCTTGAGCCTTGCGCGCGCAAATCGAACCCGCCCATATGCCAATTGATGGCGATTGCCTCCTCGCGAGTGAGGCGCATAAATCCGCTAATTATGTAAACGCTCTTTTCGCCGTGCCCGTATGGCAAGGTGTTGTTATAAACATAAAACGGCTTTTGCACCCAAACGTTGTTTTCCTTAACATTCTTTTGCTCGACAACATATGTGTTAACCTTGCATAAATCGTGAAGCAGCCCAATAATTGCAATGCTTTCATCGCTAATTTTTGTCGAATAATCTTTGCCATACTCGAGTTCGACATTTTTTTTCAATCGATTGTAAACGTTAACCGAGTGGAAAGCTAGCCCGCCCTCAAAACTCGAGTGCTGCCTACCAGAAGCGGGAGCGGAGAAAAAGTCGCTTTGATTCAATAGATAGTCCATCAATTTGTCCGCGCCTTCGCGCTTGATGAAAGTGTTATATATGCGGATAAACTCCTCTTTTGCGTCCATAAATTTTCCTTTTAAACGTGCTTTTTAATATTATAATTAGAATTGTTATGTGTATTTAATAATTAATGTTAATATTTTAAATGTTTACTTTGCTATTTTTAAATTAGTTTTAGTCGAAACAAAACTTTTAATTAATGAGTTGCTTAACTGGCTTGTTTTCTAAATAGTCCTTAACCGAGATTGTGTAGTCGGCAACCGCCTTAATTTTTTCATAAAAGTTTTTCATATTTTTTTGTTTTAAGAAAAGAGATACCGAATATTTTTGCTTAAGCTCTTCCTTGATGCGATAGACTTCAAAGATGTTGTCATCTTGCTCGTAGATTAGTGCCAATTTGTTTGTCAAACTGCCTTTTAGTTTTTGTTCAACGAGCAAACACACCGGCTCAAATCCCAACCCAAAGCCGACTGCTGGGCAAGAGGTGCCCGTGAACTTTTCAAGCATTTTGTCATATCTGCCGCCGCCACCAATCGCGCCCGAAAATCCGTCCGTGTAAACTTCAAACACTGCGCCCGTGTAATATCCCTGCCCGCGCACAATGGAAATGTCGAATTTTATAGTGTGCTTTTTAAAGAGCGTGTTGAGCGTGCCAATCAAAAATCCAATTTCGTCCACAACATTGTCCAAATTGCCATATTTTTTGGCTGCAACAAGCCCGTTTGCCGAGATATCTTCAATTATGTCCACAAGCTTGTTAATTTTGTCCGTGTCGAATCCCTTTTCGATGAGTTCCATAACCACGCCCGAAACTGCAATTTTGTCGAGTTTATCGAGAGTCACGCAAATTGTCGAAATTTCCTCCGGCTTAAATCCTGCAAAAAGCACAATCGCATTCAAAATCTCGCGGTGGTTAATTTTAACTGTCAAATTGTCCAGCCCAACCGCCTCATATGTTTGAATTACGGTATACAATAAATCCAACTCGGCAAAAATTGTCGAATCGCCAAACACATCGATATCGCACTGAATAAATTGTCGCTCCCTACCCTTTTGCGGACGCTCTGCGCGGAAAGAATAGTCGATTTGAATCGACTTAAATGGTGTTGGCAACTTCTCTCTGTTGTTAGCAAAAAAGCGTGCAAGCGGAACGGTTAAGTCGTATCTTAAGCCTTCTTCAACAATGTCTTGCTCGGAGAGATTTGGCTTTGTTAAATCCAACTTTTCGCCGCGCTTAATCGTCTTGAACATTAGGCGCAAATTATCTCCGCCATCGCTAGAAGAGAGCAACTCCAAATTTTCTAAAATTGGCGTGGTGATTAAATTGTAGCCATTTGCTTGATAGCTATTTAAAATTGTGCGTTTAACATTTTCCCTGATAGCAGCCTGCCTGGGCATATATTCGCTGCAACCGCGAACCGGATTAAAGTTTTTCAAAATTCACTCCTATTTTATATCATTATAAAGAAAACTCCCGCCATTGTCAACTAAAAGCAGCAACATCCCCCATTGTCATAACGAGTGTAGTGCTTTGTCATACCGAGCGGAGCGAAAGCGGAGTCGAGTGTATCTCTTTAATGCCATTCTGAGTGTAGTGCTTTGTCATGCTGAGCTTGTCGAAGCATCCCCCAAACAGAACAAATAACGGGGACCCCGCAAGAACTTGCTCCGCAGCGGGGAGCGCAGCCCGCAAGTGCTGATCGAGCAAGGGCAGAAACTTCTGCATGGCGAGATATAAACTTGCAAGGGCGAGCACGTCATTCTGAACGCAGTCGAAGGGTGACTCCATAAAAATATTTTTAAGAAATTTTTAAAAATTAGTAGACAAATTCATTTTCAATAATTATAATATACTAAGTTAAAAAGGAGTTATTATGCCTAGAGGAGCTAAACCAGTTTGGATTTTATGTCCTAGATGTGAACTTAATTATATTAAAAAGTCGGACAAATTTTGCAATGTTTGCAAAAAGGAATTGAAACTTATTGAGGCGTCTGAGGACGACATTGGCGACCTTGAATTGTGCCCTATTTGCAAAATCAATTTCGTGCAGAGCGACCAAGAGATTTGCGATAGTTGCAAGCAAGAGTTGGGCATAAATCAAGACCCAGACAGCGAGGACAAAGAGCTTGAGGATTGGCACAAATACATCGACGATGATGATGACGATGATGACGACGAGCGCGAAGATGTTTCGACGGACGATGATGACGATATTTATGACGAAAATTTGGAGGACACCACCGGGCTGGGCGATGACTTTGATTTCGGCGAGGACGAGGAAGCAGCACTGGATGACGACGATGACGATGATGACGAGGACGAGGACGACGACGAGGATTATGGCGACGACGACGATTTTGATGACGACTTCGACGATGATGACGACAAGGACGATGACGATGATGAGGACGACGACTAAGTCGCCCTTTTTTATAAATTGTAAATTGACATAATTTGTCGAAATCGAATAAAAATGCTCCGTTATTTAAAAATAATAATAGGAGTTTTTTATGAAAAAGATGCCAAACACAATTGACGACATCAAGCGAAAAATTTTGCAATTAAAGGGCAAAGAAGTGAGCCTATATATCAATCGCGGGCGAAGAAAAGTTTCCAGCTTGCGCGCACGAATTGAGGATGTTTATCCAAGCGTGTTCACTGTGAAATCAAGTTTGGAGAACGCAATTTCGACATATTCATATAACGACATTTTGTGCGGCGAAGTAAAAATTAGTCGCGAACTTTAAAGAGCAGTTTGTGATGTTGTCATACCGACCAAGTGAGCAAAGCGAACGCGTGGAGCGTATCTCCTAATCCTCTTTTATAATTTTTAACGAGTTAACGAAGCGCTCGTTAAAAATAGAGGAACAAACAAGTCTAGGCTTACAATTGCGAACGAGCGAGCAATTTGGCAAAGGCGCAGTTTGTGACGTTGTCATACCGAGCGAGCAACGCGAACGCGTGGAGTGTATCTCTTTAATGTCATTCTGAGCAAACGCAGTGCGCCGAAGAATCCCACAAATAGAAAAGAGATGTTGCGACTATGCTCAGCATGACAAAATAAAACTAGGATTGCCTAGTTTTTTTAAAATGCGGGAATTTTTGCTTGCATTTTTATTTCAGTTAATTTAAAATACTCATATAAAAGGAGTATTATGAAAAAGTTTTTTAAAGAATTCAAAGATTTCATCTCTCGCGGCAATGTGCTTGACCTCGCTGTCGGCGTTATCATTGGCGGTGCGTTTTCCGCAATCATAACAGCGCTTACTAATGGCATATTGATGCCGCTCATCAATGCCTTGCTTGCAAAATGCGGCGGCGGCTGGGAAAGCGCCTATACATTCCTAATTCGCGCATACGAGGCAGATGGCGTAACCCTTGATATGGCAAAATCAATCTATATCGACTGGGGCGCATTTATAACCGCAATCATCAACTTCTTGCTCATCGCATTGGTGTTGTTCTTGATTGTGAAAATTATGATGAACGCACGCAACGCCGTTACAAAGAACGCAAAAAAATGGCCAACGCGTGACGAACTTAAAACACTCAAGGCTGAAGGCGTGAACATTAAGGATAGAAAAGCTCTTCTTGTTGCAACAGCCGAACTAAGGGAACGCAACAAACCCGCTCCAGTTCCACCAAAACCAACTCAAGAGGAACTATTAACCGACATTTTGGCCGAACTTAAAAAGCAAAATGCCGACAAGCCGGCCGACAAAAAGCCCGCAAAAATAAAATAATAAAAAACTAGGCTAATCCTAGTTTTTTTCATCGCTCTGCTCTTCATCAGAGTCCGTTTCCTGATTAGGGGATTCTTCGCTTTGCTCAGAATGACTTTCGACATCGGCGGACTTTTCCTCGACTTCATGCTGGTCCATGTCATCCTGAGCGGAGTCGAAGGATCTAATAGCACTTTCCCCAGAATCAGATTCATCTTCAACTTCCGGCTCGGAAGGGGTTACTTCTTTTACGGTTACG
>CANQHS010000015.1 GCA_947623795.1 uncultured Clostridia bacterium
GCATATGTCATTGAGCACGGGGTCCCCACAAGAACTGTTTCGAAGTGGGGCGAATTGTCGAAGAATCTGCCGACACTCCGCTCAGGGTGACAGTGCAGAATGACGATGTCATTATTTTATTTCGGTTTCGACGATGTCGGTTGAAATGGCATTGTCGAGAACGTTAAATGCCAATTGAATGGCGGTCATTTCAACTTTTTCTTCTATTTTGCTCGCGATTTTTTCGACATTTTCTTTGAATTCCTTGCGGACTTCGTCTTTGTTCACTTCGAGTTTCTTTGTGTCTGTGCCTTTAACTTTTATTTGTTCCGCTCTCGCTGAGATTGGCTTATAGAACGCTTCGCCTTCGTGGGACAGGAAGAACACGCCTTCAATCCCTTTGCGCTTTGTGTTTATGATTTGATATGCGGCGCGCTTTCTTGCTCCGCCAACAATGTAGCCCAACTTTTTGGAGTTGGTTTCAACGAAAACGTTATATGCTAGGATGCGGCCTTTGTTGTCCAAAACCGTGATACCGTCGTAGTTCAACATTTGCTTGAACAGTTCGGAATAGGCGCGGAGCTTCACTTCGTTATAGCTCTTGCTCTGGGCAAAAAGTTTGCTATAGCTAATTGGCTCTTTAAGCCAAATTCCGTCCTCAAAAAAGCCGTTGTCCACATAGTCCTTATCCACAACAACGCAAATTGTGCCATGGATGTCGTTGAGTGCGTTAAAGATGATGTTGTAGTACATATTCTTCATGTCTTGGAGTTTGCGTTGAGTGGTTCTAAGCTTTGCAAAGGTGGCGTCCACAAACGCGCGGATTTCGCTTGCGATTGGGCTATATTTGGATTTGTCGAGCGAAAAATTAACGATTAGATTCCTGCCCGAAATTGAGTGGAGTTGCAATGCATAGAAGTTGAGCGGGCGGGCAACGATGCAAAAAATTTTTGGCTGCTTATCTTTTAGCGTTGTGCTCTCTTCGAGCGTGCGCAAAAAGCTTTTGTCCTTTATGCTTGCAAAAGACATGGCAAGGCCATAGGTTATTTTATCCTTAATGTTAACAAAAACACACCAATCGTTTTGGCAGATTGCAAGCAAACTTTTCATCCGCATGTTGTAATTGGTGGCGTCCTTGTCCTCAAAGATGGTTATCATGTGGGCTTTTGGCAAGGATTTTATTAAACTTTCGATATTGTTTGTGAAGATGATTTTTGGACGTATTAAATTCCCCTCTTCTTTATAATACATAATTTCATTAAAATTATTTAAGAAGTGGCTCATCACAAGAGGCGGGAAATTAGCAAACTCCTCATCAAAGAAACTTGTTACATTGTCCTTTGCGGGGTCGAAAAAAATCATTTCATCCATTTAAAAAGAATATATCAATAATTTTTAAAAATTGCAAATATTTTTAAAAATTTTTAAAAAAAAGTTAAAAAAATGTTAAAAAACACCTCAAAACGGGGTGTTTTTGCGTTTTTTATTGCTTTAACTTAGATTTTAAATAAATTATTTCGTTCTTAAGCCGATTGCATTCCGCTGTTTTTTCTTTTAATTCCCTTAGTAATTTTTCTTGCGTCAAATTTAAGTTTAGGATTTCCGCTTTTTTGTCCAGCTCAATTTTGTGTTTCACCACTTTCATGATTCCATTAAAAAGGGCGGAGATGTCCTCATCCGTGATTGCGGGCGGCATGATGTAGAGATTGCACTTTTTGTCTTTCATAACTCTATTTTCCCCAAATTCATTTTTAATTATTTTTCGTTTTTAGAATATTTTTGTTTTATTTTAAGTTTATTTGTTAATTTATCGAATCAAAATTCATAGATATATATATGAATTATCTTGTTAGCAAGTTTCCTTGTAAGATTGATGATTGCGGATTTTCCCTTCAAGAAAATGTTAGATATAAAATTGATGAGCCGATTGAAAATTTGTGCGTTTCAGTTTTTGGCGAAAACAAAATTTTGTCGAAAACGGACGGGATTGTCAGCTTCAATTTTGAGGGGGACAACTATTCGTTTTTGTTTTTTGCGCCGCAAAATTTTTTTGATGTTCAATTTTTAAATTTAAACAACACTAGTGTTTTTATTAGCGTAACAAACAGGCTTAAAATTAGCATAGACAATGTCCGCGTTATTGATGAAGAGGTTGGGATGATTGAGTTTTCGCAAGTGGAAAAATTAGGCGAATTTAGCATCATCTATTTTGAGGGAGAGAGAAAATTTGTTGTGATTTTAAAGGGCAAGGAAGTTTGCGGCTATGGATATTATGACGAGATAAACAAAAAGAAAGACGAAATATATTTTATGTGCCGGCTAAAGGATAGTTTGAATCATGGGCGAGTGTTCCACATTTCGACAAAATTTGAGGAATATTTAGTTTATTTGGACGATTTTGAACTCAAATTGAAACCCGAATTTGTGCATCTTGTGTTTTTGGATTGCATGCTAGCGAACAACTTAAAATATTGCAACGCGTTGTTGGACGAGGGCTTAAAACAAAAGGACGAAAAAGAGATCAAAAACTTTTTTTGCGATTTCGATTATTTTTTCCCGCTAAAAAATTGCGCCGCCGCGTGCTTTAAAAAAAATGCCCTTGTGGGCATTTATAAATTCGAAATTTCAAACTGTTCAATTAGCAATATTGTATATCTTTAAATTTGTCACCCTGAGCGTAGTCGAAGGGTCTCCTAAATAGAAAAAGGAACTCAGCTTTGGAGATTTACCAATTCACTTGGATGCTCGATTTAACGGGGACCCCAAAAACAATATTTATTGTTTGCAGGGGAAGAGGAACAAACAAGCAAACAACGAAATTTGCGTCTAGCAAATGAGATATAGCGCAGTTTGTGACGTTGTTCATTGGCAAATCCCCAAACTTCGTGTTGTTGAAAAACTCAACAGACTTACTTGGGGTTAAAAACTTAACTTTTGTGTTAAGTTTTTTATTGATATATATAAATAAAAAAATTGAATAACGACTTATTTAAAATTGAACAAGTTAGTTAAACAATTTTTTTAATATACGAAGTTTAAGGGGTTGTCGTGAAACGACTTAGCGAAGCGTTTAGTGAGCGGCAATCCCTTAAACTCACGTTCCTTATTTTTTAGATTCTTCGACGCACTGCGTTTGCTCAGAATGACATTAGAGATACACTCAGAATGACAGATGATATCAATTTTTTGCATTGTCGGGATTGAGAGTGTTGGGCGAAATGTTGAATAGCCTTATGAAGATTAGATAAACTGGATATGCGGCTTGGCAGACGACAATGAAATACAACAAATCGACATAGGTGAATGGCACATATTTGAATAGCCCTGGCATTGTGAAAACGAGAGTTGCGCTCGCGGTTAGGCAGACAGTGTACATGAGGGCTTTAAACCAATTGAACGGTTTGCACATTCTAAATAGCGCAATGAAGCCGACCACCAAAATTGCAAGCGAGGACATCGTTACAAGCACTTCGTCCGGAATGCCCGTGAACATTTGATATACATACATTGCGATTGTAACGCCCACCAAGCATATACCGGCTGGGATTGTGTTTTTCGCGAGATTGAGCATAAATCGGCCCTTGATTGGGTTGGTGTTTGGCTGCAAGGCAAGGCAGAACGATGGGATGCCGATAACCAACATTTCAAGCAAAATAAATTGAATTGGGCTGAACGGATATTGGCTTTTCATGCATAATACGAAAATGGAAATGCAGATTGCAAATATCGTTTTCATGAGGAATAGGGATGCGGATTTTTGGATGTTGTTAACAACTCTTCGCCCTTCCGCAACCACGCTTGGCATTGAGCTAAAATTGCTGTCCAAAAGAACTAATTGGCTCACGCTTCTTGCCGCATCGCTGCCCGCCGCAATGGCAACCGAACAATCGGCCTCTTTAAGCGCCAAAATGTCGTTCACGCCGTCGCCCGTCATGGCAACCGTTTTGCCTTGCGCCTTTAGCGCTTTAACGAGAACAGCTTTTTGTTCTGGGCTAACGCGACCAAAGATTGTGAATCTTTCCGCCGCCTCTATAACTTGATTGTTGTTTAGCCCTTGAAGGCTAATATATTTATCATAGTTGTCCACTCCAACCCGCCTTGCTACTTCGCTGACCGTGATTGGATTGTCGCCCGAAATGATTTTTATGTCCACGCCATTTTGCTTGAACCACTCGATTGTTTTTGGGGCGTCCTTTCGAATGTTGTCTTGCAACAAAATGAGCGCGATAGGTCGGCTTCCCGCATTTGTGAAGTTGGCGTCGCACTCGGTTAGGAGCAAAACGCGATAGCCGCTAAGCGAATATTGCTCGGCTTGCTTTTTTATGGCGTCCGTTGGCTTGTCGATAACATATTCATACGCGCCAAGTTTGAACGCGCCAATGCTTTTAAATTTGCAGCCCATAAATTTTCGCTCGCTTGAAAACGGAATGCTTTTGTCCGCAACATAAACTGGGCGACCGAAATAGGATTTCAAGGCAATTGCCGTGTGGTTCGCATCATGGAAGGCATTAACCATGCTCGCAACAATTTTGTCCACGTCCTTCCCCGTTTCCTTTCCTAGCAACACCACATCTTTAACACTCATCGACCCGCTAGTGAGCGTTCCTGTTTTGTCCAAGCAAAGCACATTTGTGCGGGCGAGCATTTCGATGCAATATAGGTCTTGCACGAGCGTGCGCTTTTTGGCAAGTCGGATGACACTTACTGCCAACGCAACCGAGGTTAAGAGGAACATTCCGGCAGGAATCATGGCGATTATGCAGCCGGCTGTTTTAGTTATGACCATATATGTCACATTGTGTGTCATTGGCGGATTTGCAACGAAATATTTATAGTTGTTGTAGAGCATGATGATTGCAATCGGCACCATAAATACCGAGATTATTTTTATGAGTGTTCGCAAGCTTGTTAGGAGTTCGCTTTTTGCTTGCTTAAACTTTTTTGCTTTTTGGCTAAGTTGGGAGATATAGTTATCGTCACCAATCTTAACGACCTTTGCTTTGCAACTCCCGGACGAGATGAAACTTCCGCCAAGAAGGCTATCTCCCTTTTTCTTTTTAACGGGTTGGCTTTCGCCGGTTAGCAAACTTTCGTTAACTTCAACTTGACCGTCCAAAACGACACTGTCGCACGCAATTTGCATGCCCGGATTTAGGCAAAGCACTTCGTCCAGCACCACTTCGGTTTTATAAATTTCTTGCTCTTCGCCCGAACGAACGACCTTTGTGAAATTCGAATTGGTGAGCGAGAGTTTGTCCATCGTTTTCTTGGCGCGAATCTCTTGGAAAATTCCAATGCTGGTGTTGAGGACCACAATCACCATAAACAGCATGTCGCTATACGCTTGCACGCAGATGAGCGCGATTGCCACCACTAGGCAGGTTATGTTAAAAAATGTGAAAATGTTTTTTGCAAAAATGCTTCCAAGACTTTTGCTCGTTTTCACCTTTGAAATGTTGACTAAATTTTCATTTATGCGCTGTTGAATTTGTTTTTCGTTTAGGCCCTCATCGGGTTTTGGATTAAAACGCGTGTGGGCTTTTGGCTCGATTTCTTTTTTCATTTTTCTTTGCATATTTCCCCTATATTTTTTGTCATTCTGAGCAAAGTATTATGTCATTCTGAGTGGAGCGTAGCGGAATCGAAGAATCCCCCAATCAGAAAAGCGGAACTCACTTTAAGGGATTGCCGCTTACTTAACGCTTCGCTAAGTCGTTTCACGACAACCCCTTAAATTTCGTGTTATTAAGAAAGTTAATAAAGTTACATATTATTAAATTATTAACATTTTATTTAATTTGAAAGAGTTAATATCGTGATATTCTTTTTATATTTTAACACAATTTAAACGCTAATACAAATAAAATTTTTAATTTTATAAAATTTTGAAAGTTTTTAACAATTTTTTTATTTTCTTAATAATTATAATAAGGAGAAAATTATGGATTTATCTAATTATCAAGTTAAACTTAGCGAAAATTATCCCGAAATTGAAGGGGCAACAAACGACCCATACACAGTGGGCATTTTAAAAAATCTTGCCTTTTCAAAAATGGGCGAGTTGGGCGGCGTTTTGACCTACATATTTCAATCCAACATCGCGGACAAAACGGACGACGATTTAGGCGAACTTTTTGAGGAGATTGCAATAACCGAAATGTTGCACCTAAACTTGCTCATGCACGCGATAACCAAGTTTGGCGGCATTCCAAAATACGAAAACGAAAATGGGGTGAGCTTTAACACTGCCGCAATAAACTACACGATGAAACTAAAAGAAATGCTTGAAAATAACATCATGGGCGAGCAAGAGGCAATTAGGGCTTATGGCGATGCGGCAAGGCGGGTTAAAAACGAGAGTTTGAAAGACCTTTTCATGCGCATCATTAAAGACGAAGAGCTTCATCTTGAAACTTTTAGGCGACTAAAGGACACAGTGCAATTTTTGTCCATTTAAAAAACCAACAATTTTGTTGGCTTTTTTATTTTGAATAGAGCATAAGTTCACGAAGTTTTCCAAATTTGTTTATTTCCTTTAGATTCTTTTTAGTGATGACCGAGTGGGCTTTAATTAGAATTTCATTATTGAAATTGAAAATATCCTTTGTGCAGATTCTGCCAATTAGGAAGTCCGCCGTTTGATTGACCTTGCTCACCTCTTCAATTTGCGTTTTAGGCGGCTCGCTTTCAATGACGGGCAGAATTTCCGCTTTTTGGACTTCTACAGTTTTAAAAACTTTTGGCGTCTTGTTTGGCGTGAATTTTTTAACATTAACTTTGTCGTTATTCTCATAAAAAATTGTCGTGCTCTTTCCCGACGATGCCAAAAGCTCAACTTGCAAAGTGTTGTTGTTGTCGAGAATGAATTTTTCGCACAAAAATTTGTCGTTTAGATTGATTTCTTTTATTATTCCTAAAAATTCACCCTTTATTGTATACGCTTTTGAATTTATAGGGCAGGGCGAAAAATTGTTTTCCTCAACTTTAAGCGAGACCGCTTGATTGTTTTTCACAGTTATTGCGTTTTTGCCGATATGATAGATGTTTTTTGATGGCAAAATGAGTTTTGCTCCGTCCTCGCCAACGAGTTCCAATTCGATGAGCTTCTTTAATTTTTTGTCGAAAAAAAGTTTGTCCACCACGCCAAGCAACTCGCCTTCATATAGCGACAAAACGTTTAACCCCAAAAATTCATTACAATAATACATATTTTTTACCTCTAAAATAATGTATGACGGAAAATTTCATATATGAATAGCGAAAACGGATATTAAACTTAAAATTTGTCTATTTTGTTTGATTTATGTGCTTTTTTGGGGTATAATAATAAAAACGATAGGGGAAATAAGGGGAATGAAAAAGTTTTTGTCGTGTGTCTTAATTTGTTTGTTCGTGCCGCTATTTTTCGCGTGTGCGGAAAGCAAAACCACCCTTGACGCTCCAACCGAACTTAGCGTTAGCGACGGAATAATTAGTTTCGTTCGCGTTAGCGGAGCGGAATATTACACACTTTATATCAATAATGACACCGTTTACATTTTCGACCGCGCCACAACCGAAAACGGAAAAGTTACGCTTGTGGACAAGGCGGGAGTTGCCTATCTTGAATATGACGCGCGCGGCTATTTCGAGCTTGGCGAGAGCTACACAATAAAACTTAAAGCGCACGCAACGGACAAAAATTCGAGCGAATTTTCCTCTTCTGTCACATATACCCACACCACACAACTTGGCGTTCCTAACATGATTTTGATAAGCAACAATATTCTATCATGGGATTTGGTTGAAAACGCATCGCAATATAACATCAAGGTGGACGCGCCGCATGGCTCTTCCGCTTACACTAGCCAGGACAATTCTTTCGACATTTCTTTCCTATTAACCGAAGCCGGGCGATATGATTTCTATATCCAATCTGTTTCAACAAACGAGCTTTATTCAAACAGCGTGTTTTCTAATAAACTAACTTACATTTATCAAGTTAAATTGAGCGAGCCAAAAATTGGGGAAGTTAAAATGGTTGGCGGCGAACTATATCTAGCGTGCGTAATAGACGACAACGCAAACGCAATAACAATCAAAGCAAACGATGTAACCTTAAGCCGCGAACTAAATGCCCAAGCCAATTGGTGCGAAAAGGAAAACAATTTGCTCTCAATCCACCTAAACGAATATTTCAAAAATGTTTTGGATTTTGGCGAGATGCCGCAATATAATTTTAGCGTGAAGTCGAGCTATATTACGCACAACGAAGCGGACAGATTTTATCTCGATTCAGAATTTTCAAAAACAGCCTCTTTCGAGAACAAACAACATAGGCTTTCCTCGCCAAACATATCGCTTGTTGAAAACGAAAATGAATATGTTGTGAATTTATCGACAAGCGAAAGCGACTATCTTGGCTTTAACTTATATGTCGCAACGGGCGGAGTTATCAACACAGTTTTTGTTAGCCGCGAGAGTGCGACATACATTTTAAATAAAAATTTCACATCAATTGGCGCGGCAGTTGTTGGCGCGGGGAAAATGGCTTCAAGCATAAAATTTGTGGACATTGCAACCGAGCCGATTTCAGATGAACTCACACTTTCAAGAGAGGGGAACATCCTTCGCTGGAACGCGATTAGTGACGCAAAATATATTGTTGAGTTGGACGATGTTGTGTTGATAACTTCAAACAATAGCGTTGAAATAAATGGCGCGGAAAAAATTGTTGTGAGCGCAGTATTAGAAAACTATAAAGTTAAATCCGTGAGCTTGCAAACGAGCAAGACCAAACTCGAACTTGATGAAAGCGAGAGCGAGTTGACCGCCAGATTCACAATTCGCGGGAACGAAAATGCGTTTGGATATTATGTCTATTTAGAGGAGAGCGGGCAAGCTAGACAAAAGATAAATCATCTTTTCACGAGCAATACAATCGACCTTTCCGCATATTTGGAAGGAAATAAAACTTACACAGTTTTCGTTCAAGCAGTGGCAGAAAAGTTTGGCGATTATGACGATAGCGAAATTGTTCGGCTCGGCACAATATCTAAAAGTGAATAAAAACAATTCAACTAGTTAAACTAGCAATATGAAGTTTAATGCAGTTGAAACTCAAAAAAATATCGAAACAAAACTGCACAATAGTAGCGATGTTAAATCTCGCACTGTGCAGTTTTTTGAAAAGACAATTGTGTTAATGTACATTGCCGACATAACCGACAATGTTTTGTTTAATCAAACCATCATCGCGCCAATAATTTCATATAATGTTGAGCCGCAAGGCGACATCGTGAGCGAACTTGAAAGTAAGGTGCTAACCAACCACGAAGTTGTGGAATACTCTAGCGAGCAAGAAGCCTTGGACGATATGCTTTCTGGCAAAACAATTGTAATTGTGGACGGGGCGGAAAAAATACTTGGCATCGACGTTGAAAAAATAACCACCCGCCCGGTTATGGAGCCGCCAACAAGCGTGGTCGTTAAAGGTCCGCGAGAGGGCTTCACCGAGAGCATAAAATATAACCTTGCGCTCATTCGAAAGCGGGTTAGAACGGACGATTTGGTCGTCAACATCATGGACATTGGCGAACTAACTAAAACGCAAGTGGGAATCGTCTATTTCGATTCGGTGGCGGATAAGGCGATTGTTAAAGATATTGAAAAAAAACTTAAAAAAATACAAATCGATGGCGTGCTTGATGCACACTATCTAATTTCATATTTGCAACGCAACCCAAAATCGATGTTCAAGCAGATTGGCGATGTGGAAAAGCCGGACATCTTGGTTGGCAAGATGCTCGAAGGGCGAATCGGGATTTTGGTGGACGGCTCGCCAATCGTTTTAACCGTGCCTTTTGTGCTCATAGAGGACTTGCAAAACAGCGACGATTATTATAGCCAGCCGATTCGTGTTGGCTTTATTCGCGTTTTGCGCTTGTTGGGCGTGATTTTGGCGGTTGTGCTGCCCGGAGTTTACGTCGCGCTCGAAATTTATCACTACAAAATCTTGCCAACCGAATTTTTGGTGACGATTAGGAACACCACGCAAGGCATCCCTTTTTCGCCGTTTGTGGAAGTGTTTTTCCTTGTTGTGCTGTTCGAAATTTTGTATGAAGCGAACTTAAGAATGCCGCAATATTTTGGTATGGCGATGAGCATTGTGGGCGCGCTAATTTTGGGTGAGACGACTGTTAATGCTGGGCTTGTTAGCCCGCCCGCAGTTATGATTGTGGCACTATCGGGCATCACATTTTATATCATTCCAAGCCAGGCGGCGCAGTTTTCGCTGTTGCGGCTTGCGGCGGTCGTGATTGGGGCGTGTTTGGGGCTTTATGGAATGCTCATATTTTGCGTGTTCATTTTGTCCTATCTATCCAGTTTTGATAGCTACAAATCCGCCTATCTTGCACCAACCGCACCATATATTGAAAGCGACCAGCAAGATAACTTCAAGCGCGACCTAATAAAAAACATGAAAAAGCGGCCGAGGAGCATTGCAAACAACCGCCATAACGACGATAGGAGGAGCGAGGATGAAAATTAATTATAGGCAACTGTCGATTCTCGTGTTTATGAGTTTCATCGCGCTCAAATGCTTGGCGCTGCCCGGGCTTCTTTATAGCGAAAGTGGAAATATGAGTTGGCTTGTGACTCTCGTTTTGATGTTTGTCGACTTCATTTTTGCGCTTCTCATTATCGACCTAATGAAAAAGAGCAACGCAAAGAACATTTTGGAGTTTATGCAGCAATGTTTGGGCCCTGTTTTGCCGCGAATTTTTATGGCAGTTTTGGTCGTTAAATATGCACTCGTTGTTGCCAACATTTCAAAAGGGTTGGAGTTTTTTGTGGTGGAAAATTTCTATTCCTCACTCAATTGGATTGTGTTTGTGCTGCCGCTAATTATTCTTGTTGGCTTTATGCTCTACAAAGGAATTAGGAACATCGCCCGCGTGAGCGAAATGGTGTGCTGGGCGGTGCTTTTGGGGTGTGTTTATATTGCGGTCAAGTCAATTATGAGCGTGGATGTTTTAAACTTTTTGCCATTTTTTAAAGACGGAGTCGCCCCGCTTTTTAAGAGCGGATATCAGCACATGAGTTGGTTTGGGTCTAGCACATTTCTGCTTATGTTGTTTGGGAAGGTGGATTTTTCAAACGAAAAGAAAATGAAGCTTGTTCAATATTCATTTTTGGCAATTGCGCTCGTCATGCTCATCCATTTTGTGTTCTATGGCTTGTTCGACATAACTAGCCCGACGCACAGTTTTTGCATTAGCGACATCAGCCAATATTCGAGCGGACAATCGTCGATTGACGAACTCAGTTGGCTTGTGGTGTCGCTTTGGGTCACGGCGCAAGCGGTCCAACTCGCGCTCTTTAGCTACGCCATGATTCAAGCGATTAAATTCACTTTTAACATAAAGACAAATGTCTTTCCAATTTTGTTCGTGCTAATTTACATTTTCGCGTGGAGCTTTATTGGCGAGATGACAGTTAGATTGGAGCAAGTTTTCCTAACACAATTTTCGTCCATTTTGACGATTTTCACCGCATATGTAATTCCAATTATTTTATACATCGGCTATGCGGTTGAAAGGCGAAAAAACAAAAAAATAAGGGGGGGAGAAAAATGCAAAAGTTAAAGTCAATATTTAGCCCCCGCAAGATAATTATAATTCTATTAATCATTGTGGGAATTATGACCGTGCCCGGGCTTAACGCGCCCGCGATGAGCGAAACGGAAGCAATTGTAACCCTTCTTTGCATGGACAAGCAGGAGGACAAAATTGTTATGAGCGCAACCGTGCTTTCACCCGGCCCGGATAATGTGGCAAACTATCAAGTTTTCACGGGCAGTGGGGATACGCTAAGCAACGCGGTTGAAGCGGTCTCGCTCTCGATTGGAAAAGAGATGGGCTTTGCGCAATGCGAAGTTATGGCGCTTGGCGAAAATTTGTGCACGGAAGGCGTTATGCAAACACTGGATTTCATGACGCGCACGAAAAAAGTTGGCAGAAATGCTTATCTTGTAAGTTTCGCGGGAGATATAAATGATTTCAGCGAAAGCATGTCCAATTTAAACAAGGAAAAATCGCTTTCGCTCGAAAAAATTTTGAGTTTCGACAAACGCTATGTCCTAACAAAAAATTGCAATATCGAAAATTTTTATATCGGCTATTTTAACGACTTATCGCTCGGGATTATGCCGCGCCTCGAAATTAAAAATAGCGAGAGCGACAACGCAATTGAAGTGGCGTCCGGCGGGCAGACTTCGGGCGACCAAGCCGAGGCGGAAAGCGGACAAAAAGAGAAAAAATATTTTCTAAACGATGGCAGCCTTGCCGTTTTCAAAAAGGGCAAACACGTTCTCGATGTGGACAGCGAAATGGTTAAAAAAATGAACTTTTTCGTCAACAACAGCCAGCAAGGCGCGCTCACAATCGAAAATGTGAACGACGACCTTTATGAGAACGCAAATGTGATTGTGGACATTGTGAGAAAGAAAAATGAAATTGGCGTCCGCTTTGAAAACGATACACCTATTTTTAGAAATCGCATGGAAGTTGTCGTGTTTGTCGAACAAGTGCTTGGCGACCAGCCAAAAGAAAATTTGCTAAAGCGCAACAACGACTTTTTAACCCCAACACTTCTCGAACACATAAAAGAAAAAATTCAATCCGACATGCAAGATTGCATCGATTTTTGCAAAACTAATTCGGTCGACCTAATTGACGCTTATAAACATTTTTCCAAACTCACCAGCAAAAAATTTGATGAATATCTAAAAACGCACACCAAAGAAAATTTCCTAGACGACATCACCTTCGAATTCGATTTGCATGTGAGCAACGAATATTGAGATAAGTCCTTGTTATGTCATTCTGAGCGAGTGAAACGAGTCGAAGAATCCCCTAAAAAGAAAGAGGAACTCACTTTGGGGATTTACCAATTCACTTGGATGCTCGATTTAACGGGGACCCCAAAAACAATTTATTGTTTGCAGGGGAAAAGGAACAAACAAGCAAAAAACGAAATTTGCGTCTAGCAAATGAGATATAGCGCAGTTTGTGACGTTGTTCATTGGCAAATCCCCAAACTTCGTATATTGAAAAAAACAATTAATTAATTTCTCTAAAAAAAATATATATCATTATACTTTTGTGTACTTATATAGCCTTATGACAATAGTTATAATGATATGAAAAAATCAATCTATTAATTATTCAGATTTTATTTCTTTGTTTTTAAGCCATCGAGATAGCTGAGCATTAGTTCACAAGTATGCTCAGTTGAATTTTCTAACTTTTTCAATAGTTCAATATGCGAGTTTGAAAGTGTGGAAATATCGACAAAATGATTTGTTGTGTGACCGACAATATAATCCACTGTTGTGTTAAAATAATCGGCAAGCAAAATTAAAGTTTCTATGTCGGGTTGTCGCCTATCCAACTCATAATTTTGATATGTATAAAAATTCAAGTTTAAATCATCAGCAACTTGATGTTGATTTTTATTAAGCCTTTTTCTTAACTCTTTTAATCTTTCCATTTGTTATAATTTTAAATTTACACCAACAAATTGAACGTGTTTTGGCTTAAATCACTTGACAATTGGTCAAAATGCACATTATAATTGATAAAATATGGTTGAAAAGACCACAATTTCACAAACCATGTTCTAAATGAACACAAAAAGGAGAAAAGTAAATGAAATATAGTTGTTTAAATTGCAAGAGATTAATCAAATATTTTCGTCTTGATGAAAGCGGAGTTTTGATGTGCGAGAGAAATCATTGTTCGCTTGGCAAAGAAATAACAAATTATGATGACGCACAAACTTGCTATATGTATAGGCCTAATGATTTTCCCCTTGACGAGTTGGAATTTATTAATGTTGCCAATCTGATTTTGTCATTAAAACACAAATTGAAAGAAGTTCGAGATGTCATTGACGAAATAGACGAACTCTTTGAGAAAAAGTGATGTTTTCTGATTGGGGGATACGCTCGACTCGCTTTGCTCGCTCGGTATGACAGAGAGATTCTTCGATTCCGCGTCGGTATATGTCATTCTGAGCTTGCCGAAGAATCTGCCGACGCTCCACTCAGAATGACAACGTCACAAACTGCGCTATATCTCATTTGCTAGACGCAAATTTCGTTTTTTGCTTGTTTGTTCCTTTTCCCCTTCAAAACAAA
>CANQHS010000016.1 GCA_947623795.1 uncultured Clostridia bacterium
CCTTAGAAGGGCGATGCTCTATCCAACTGAGCTATTAACGCATATAAATTTTTAATTGTAATTTAATGTAAATAACTTTTAAGATATGAATGCGTGTTTTGGGTTGTTAGTGGTATATAATTTGCATAATTATACGATAAGATAGATTGTTTGGGCCTATAATGCTATATGTCGTTAGTGGTGTATAATTTTTTTAAAAAATTTCCTTTTTAATATAAGACAAATGATAGGATTAATTGCAATTTGTTGGAGCGGGTGAAGGGAATCGAACCCTCGTAACTAGCTTGGAAGGCTAGCGCTCTACCATTGAGCTACACCCGCATACTATATGGGGTGGATAGAGGGACTCGAACCCACGACAACCAGATCCACAATCTCTACCCACTCAATTACAACTATCTATAAAATAGATGATTTTGAATTGTTAGCATTATTTTGACCCAACTTTTGACCCAACTTTTGAGCCGAATTTGAGCCAACAATTAACTGAATAACCTAGTCCATTATACTATTTTCATTTCTAGATGTCAATAATTTATTCAAATTTTTTCAAACAAATTTAATATATGACTTATATGCGAACTCAACCAAACACAACGCATATCGCTTTTTTCATCTCACTTTCGCAGAGTACTCGGCTCTTGCAACGATTGTTTTAAAATTTTAATTGTTCTTTACCTTCTTCATCAAGTTCAATAAATGGATTATCTTTTTCATCGAGTTCAATTAAATTTATATTATTTGGATAACGGTTATATATATTAATCTTATTACCATAATGATCAAACTCATAAGTACACTTAACTTGGCGTGTTAAGCCTTGTTGTTTATCTATCTCATTCGTATTTTCTTCCCAATCAGTATCTCGCTCAATAATCTCATTCCCATTTCTATCTAATCTTATAATCTTATGTATACGTCGATTCAAGGCTTGGAACACAATTGGACTTTCAATTTGAACATTTTTATATAAATCCGTTAATCTATAATTAGATATTATATAAACATGATGATAAGTTGCATATTTAGAACAGTTTAAACCACGCATTTCAAAAGGATTTACATCCAACATCATATTTAATGTCTGTATTTTTAAATTAGACGCAAACTCATCCAAAACTAAAACATCTTCATATTTATAATTCGTAAACATGGAATTGTCATAATTGTGTACCCAAAATGTATTATCTAAACCCAATTTTCGTCTAACATAGCTCGACTTACCTAAACCACTACTCCCATAAATATATGTAACATCAACATCTCTACACTTCTTCGAATAATCTTCATATAAATCCGCATATATCATATCTATTTTATTTCGCTCACGCAAATACAAACTTGGGTATAATTTACTTAATTCTAATTTTGACATTCCAGATTGTATTAATTGAACAAAATCTACAATATCTGTGCGTTCCCTTTCTTCAGCAAATGTCCCAATTTCAACCGGCTCTTTTATTCTAGTATCTTTCTTTGTGCAATAATCTCTAACTTGGCTATTACTACCCTTCGCTTTTTCTATATGTGCAAAAGGTATTGTATCTTTCACAGTCCTAAACCGCTTTGCTATTGAATAAAATATCGCACCTTGCAGATGTTCTGTACCGTCTTCACCGCGTTCCATTTGATAAACTACATATTTTCTATGCTCTACGTTATCAAAGAATCTTTCAACACTGTCCCAATCCTTAAAAAATGGCCTTTTTATTATAATATCTTCACTCACAAACTCATCTTTCTTAACACTTATCTTTATATATTTAAAAACAAAACATTTCGTTTCAGTCAAATAATCTATAACAGCCGACTTATAATAATCTTCTTTAATTTTTAAATCTGTCTTAGATATATCAATATCTTCATATATATCGCCAAAAGGATTGTTTATTGTAAACACCCATCTTCTAGCTTGTGAATTACCAGATATATCTTCAATATCTTCGTTAGCCATAAACCCCCTTTCAACGCTAATGCGACATTAATATTTCAAGTGCGACACCGATGCGACACTTTTAATCACCTTAAAATCATCTATAAAATAGACGGGTGCGACAGTGCGACGCAGTCTAGGGGTAATACTACACCCTAGACTGCGTTTTATTCAGCATTTTCTTTTTGGTTGCAAGAGTTGTTGCCGAGTTTCCCACATTACCACAAGTGTGTGGAAATGATGGAAAACTCTTGGAAAAGTGGAAAAATCGGCTAATAAGCATAAGGGATTTTCCCACTTTACCACAGCAACTTGAATAAGTGGAAAACTTTTCAAGTTTACACACTTATTCACAACCATTACTGACACTGCTACTAGAAAAAAATTTTAAACCATAAGCTCTCTTACTTATCTTCAATAAGTTCGTTAGCTGGCAAATCTATTTTTTCACTATTGACGCTGTCTAATTGGCTATGGATCTCAATTTCAGCGTCTTCCAATTTCTGTCCATCATATTGTTTTTTTATTTGCCCGTTATCTTTACCGACAGCAACAAGCTTTGGCATTTCCAAATATATAGGATTCTTCTTATTAATAGCCTTAACACCCTTAAAATAATCTCGAAATATATCTCGAGTCGCTTTCTTATAATAATTTCCCCACAAAGCTTTAAAACGAGAAAATGCATTTAAAGCTGAATTTGTCGTGTTAATAAGAGTTAACTTATGTCGCTGCCTTATCATAGCAGGAGCCATATCTTCCAAACACTCATTATCTTCTGAATTCATAAACACTCCTAAAAATACCCGTCATCTTCGTCTGACTCGTCAACAGTCTTGCTTGAAATTGAAGATTTAGAATTTTTAAAAAATCCATCTGGTGCTACCGCTCCAATCTCATCCGCAAATCTTTCCACATCATCAATAGACTTAATTTCTGGAAAATGCTCGATAACATAATCCTGCAACTCTCTACCTTTTAAATGCAAATATTTACAAAATTCGTTATCGTAACAATTATATAAATCTAAATCAATAATTAATTCATATTCTTTGCAATTTCGTTTTTCATGCTTAGATTCAAACAACTCTGCGTCAGCATGATGATTAAACTCATATACAAACAATTTATGTCCAACTCTTTCACCTTTCAAATTTAAAACTTCTTCACACTCTTTATGCAAATAAATAAACCTATTTGTAATATTGCGAAACATTGTAACAATATCACTAAAACACTGACAATCTACAACCATATCAATCTTGGCTTGTCTTAATGTCCGTAACCACATAATAAAAGAAATTTGAAATAAATTATACATATAACTATTTAGATAATTTTTACTTTCAGTCATACATAATAACGAATATGGCGGGAAAGGAATCGTTTCATAATTTTCATTATTTAATCCACATTTAAAAGGATTAAACTTATAATTTCTTTCTGTTGGCATTTCTGTCCCATAACAGTTGACATCATAATTGCAAAAACATAAATGGTCAAAATTCTTACTAAAATTATAACCAAGCAAATTTAATTTATCTATTTCATCATAAGACTTATAAATATATGAACGAAAATTCAACATCTTATAAACTGCAATACATGTAAGCAATAAAGTTTTGCCCGTGCCTTCATTACCAGCAATAATCATTTTCCCTATTCGTTTACTATAATCTATAAAATCTTTAAAGTGTATTGTTTTCATATATCTCCCCAATAATAGACCTATCTCATCAGTACAAAAGCGGTCAACCTTTCATAGAAAAGAGTTCGTTTGAACTCTTTTTTCGAATCTCTAATTATTGTTTAACATTAATAGTTAAGCCACCACAAACAGAATCGTATAAACGTTTATTTCTGCCCATTTTTCGCTTAATATTATTAGCCTTATTTGCTAAAGCAACACGACCGGTAAATCCAACTTTACCACCTTGTTTATTTTTGCCATTAGCATTTTCAGCCTTAGATTTGTAATAATTATACTTCTCTTTTAAAGTATAATGTTTTTTCCCGTCACTTCCAACGTACATACTCTACTCCTTTTATTTTTTATTTTCAGATTTTTTTTGTTGTTTATAAAATTTATAATAGTTGTCTATCATTTTATTTGAATTAAATTTTGTAGCAAATAAACGATAAACACTACCGTCTTTCAAAGTATACTTAACACAAATATAAGTACCTTCGATCTCGCCTTCGGCATTTTTCTTGTATTCTTCGACTAGTTCTTTCGACTTTATAAAATCGGTTTCGCCTATGTCTACATAAGACTGAAACAATTCATACAAGTTATCTGTATCTCTAAATTCAATAACTTTGTCATTAAATAAAATTACATTACAAACATTCCTTATTCCATAATTTGTTTTATTTGACTTAAATTTAATGTCACTAACAATAGAATTCAAATCTTCTCTAATTTTAAAATTTTCCATAAAAACTCCTTAAAAATATTTATTATTCTTTATAGACAACACAAATCATTCCGGACTAATTCATATCGTCTATTGGCGGAGGACACGAGAATTAAACTCATGATTGTTTGTGGGGTACATTTAAAATATCAACACACCAAAATATATTTTAAATCCAAACAATAATTCTTTCCCTCCAGAAAGTAGGTTTTCCCTACTTTTAACTCGCAACATTATAAGTGTAAATGTTATATTCGCTATCGTCGGTGGATTTAGTAAAAGTCTCTTCAACAATAAAACCGTTAGATCCATCATCAACACTTTTTAATACGTAAATCTTAAAACCTTCTAAACAATTTCTTAAAAACATACTAGATAAAGCAGTCTTGTATGCTTCTTTACTGTTTACCTTTATTTCTTCAAGATTGTTTATGCCAGTTAAAGAAGTTGACAAACAATTAGTCAAAGTTGAAGGTAAAGACAATTTTTTCAACGCAGAACATCTACTAAACACTCCACCTTTAAGTGTGGTCAAGCCATCGTTCAATATCACTTCACTCAAGTTTGTACAATTCGCAAACGCACTGGTACCAATTTCAGTAACCGAACTTGGAATCTCTATTGTCTGCAAATTTGAACAATTCTCAAAAACTGAATCTCCAAGAATCGTCAAACCTTCATTAAATTTAACTTCAATTAAATTAGAACAATCGCTAAAAGCCTCAATGCCAATTTTTGTAATTGAATTAGAAATATTTATAGTATTTAAATTTGTATCGTTACTAAATGCATAAGTCCAAATCTCAGTTGCATCATTTTCTAAAACATAATTAGTCAAATCTTTATTATCTGAACTCAAAACAATTTTCTTATCTGCATCAACAAAATAATTAATACCATTAATTGTTTTTATGCAACTCTCTTCTTGTGTATCATGTACTTTTAATAAATTTTTACCAATGCCACCATTTTTAGTCGAGTTTGTATCCCCAGCGGTTATAGAGATATCTGAAAAGTTATACAACTCAACCAATTTATAACAATTTGAAAAAGCATTACTGCCAATTTTCGTTAAATTTTCAGAAAAAGTAATAGATAACAAAGATCTGCAACCACTAAATGCATTTGCACCTATGTCAGTAACCGAATTGGGGATTTCTATTCTTTTTAAGCTTGAACATCCGTAAAAACAACTTACTAAAATCTGAGTTAAATTGGATGGCAATGTTACCGTCAATAAAGAACTACATCCAGAAAAACCACTTCCACCTATGTCAGTAACCGAATTGGGGATCTCTATTGTTTTTAAGCTTGAACATCCAGAAAAACAACCTCCTGGAATCCGAGTTAAATTGGATGGCAATGTTACCGTCAATAAAGAACTACATCCAGAAAAAACACTACTCCATAAGATAGTATCTTTAGGCAGCTCAACTTCCATTAAATTGCTACAATTTAAAAAAGCACCTTCTCTAATTTCAGCAAGCGTAGATGGAAATGTTATCGTTAATAAAGAACTACACCCATAAAAAGCATCTTGTTGTATGGATTTTAAACCCTCAGGCAATTCAACTTCAGTTAAATTTACACAACCTCTAAAAGCTGATTCGCCAATTGTTGTTACACCCTCTAAATCTTTTGCTGTAACTTTGGTTATACTACGATCAAGAATGCTAACTAAAACATCATTATCTTTAACAAATCCTGATGCGTCAGATTCAATTTTACCAGCAAACCAATTGTTGACATTGTTTTTGTTTTCACAAATATAAAATGTTGCAACACCGGCAAGCACCAAAAACAAAGCACCAACTAAAATACTAATTAATAATTTTGTTCGTTTTATCATTTTTACTCCTTTTAATTATTTGATTCGTGTGACAGTTCCAGAAACATCGCCGCCACTCGTTTGATATAAAGTAAATTGTCCCTGACTATAATCAAATAAAATACAACCAAAGGACACTGGAGACATAACAGGATCCGTCCTAAGATAAAATTCCACTTTAATCCGATAATCAAAATCGCCATTTATGATCGTCACATAAAAAAACAAATCACTAAAACCATACTTATTAGAACTAACAACATTTTGCACTTCACCATCAATAATATCAAAAGTTGCTGTGACTTCTTCACCCGAACAAGTACCAGCAAAAGAATATTTTCCATTTATAGTCCTAATAACTTGAAATGTTGTATCTTCGTCCAATTTATAATTATCTTCAACTTTAACTCCGTTTACACGCCATTCATAAATTCCGCCATCAAAATAATTTTCAGATATTTCAGAAAAATTAACAATCGTACCTTTTACGTAAGACAAAAGAATTGTCTTATCTAATTCTATACATACATACTTCGCTGTTACAAATTCGCTAACATCGCCAGAGCCAAATTCTATGTTATCGCTCTCTATATATTCAGTTGGAGCAACACTAACAACAAATAAGTTTTTATTGAAATAATAGTTCCAATATTTAACTGCATTAGCACCACCATTTGTGGACAAGCTTAAATATGTACTATTTGTATAAAACGCAAATCTTAATGTTAATTCATCTTCTATAATTTCACGCAAATCATCATCATAAAATTTATAAACATATTTTGCTAAAACATAATCACTAGAATTTTCAACATATGTACATGGCATATCATTAACATAAACACCATAAACAGTATCTTTATCTAATTCCATGACTTCACTAATAATAATTTTTGCAGAATAAGTATTTTCTTCTTCTTGAGTCAATTCAATATTGCTAAATTCATATTTAATACTATCTACAACAGTGACTTCATTTGGATGGAAAATTCCATTTAATACACCATGTATACCACCACGTGCATTGTAATAATAATTTAATTGAATGCCACTATAAGCTGAAATGGAAACCATAATAACAATAAACAAAGTTAATAATACAAATTTACCACCATTGTTAAAGTATTTAATGCAAAATACTAAAGCAACAATCAGTCCTACTATTACTGCTAAGATAAACCAAAACTTTGGCATACCTAACATATCTAAAAATTTATTTGTTCCAAATAATTGTGCTATCATAATGTCACCACGCTTTTAACTTTTTCACCGTCTTGAGTTTTTAGAGTGTAGATTTCTTTGTATTTCATCTTCTCTAATCCGCTGTCCGATGTAAAGCCAGTAAAGTTATAATTCTTTTTAGCAAAATAATCTAAGTCAATCTCAATTCGAAAGAACATTTTATCGAAATATTTCTCATATTTTTCAATAAAATCGCCACGCAATTTCAAAGCATAATTATTTTCACTAACTTCAACAAACGCAAAATGATTTATATTTAAAACTTTAACATCTCGTCCTACAAAATAATCGTCTGTAGAATAATCTCCGTCAACTTTAAAATTCGAGTTACCAGCAACACATTTGAATAAACTTTCATTTGCATTGGTTACTTTTCTATCTGTCTTATTTACATAAATTGAATAATAAGAACGAACATCTTTAGTGATTGAATGAGCTTTATCTAAGTTAACCAATTTGTCATAAACACCAGTAGATTCGTCATATTCATAGTAATTAAACAAATCGCCAAATTCGAATACGTGTGGACTTGAAGTTCCATTTTCAACAGATTTTAAACTGTCATATATAAGTTTAGCAAAATAATAAACATCACTTGAATAATAACGATTAACGTTCCAATACATAAGAGATCCCCATGTATTTTGGCTTGAATAATTATCTGCAAAATGTGTATAACCTATATTATAGCCTTTAAAAGCCATTAGATATGTATCTTCGCCTAGAGTAATTTTAAATCGACTATTGTTAGATATCTCATTTGTTGAAAGCTGCACACTCTCATAGTCATCGCTAGACATATAATTATAAGTTGTATCACCTTTAACACCATAAACAAATCTATTATAAGTTCCTTCACTCCAAAGCCACCAACCATGCTGATTTATAACTTGTTGGTACTTCTCATCCATTTCTTCGTTAAAGTAAAAATTAATATTCCCAGAATCATCGGCAACAAATTGCAAACCTTGACTGAAGAAACTTTCCTTATTTTCATCTAGCAAATAATTGAACTTAATCTCAAATAAATCTGCCATGCTATTGACTTCAACAAAATATTTTGTACTTCCGTCATTTAATTTTTGCAAGCCTACCTCAAAAGTATTAGCAACAACACGTTCGTTACCATAAAGAGAAATATATAGATACCAAATATCTATACCCAAACATGCTATTAACAATAAAATTAAAATTGCTATTCCAAATTTTTTTAAATTTGACATTTCAAACTCCAAAAACAAACATTAAGACAAAAACAACTACTACTAATAAAATTATAAAGACAAAGATATTGCCAAAAATTAAGTTAAACAAGAATTTTATACATGCACAAATAAACAACACTATGAACTTTATAATCTTAAAAAGTACAAGGAATAAACCTTTAAAAAAGTTACCTAAATTTTGCCAAAACATATGAACACCTTAACAGCGTATAAATGCTGCCGCTTCAGTTTCTTTAATGACATGCATTGCTTTTAACCATTCAGTCCATTGTTCAACAAAAGTTATTCCGTTCTTTTCAGCCATGATAAACGTAACAATGACTGCTGCAATAACAATTGCTAGAACGACTGCAAAAATGATTAATAATGTCTTTTCAAACCAATTCATACATTACCTTCCTTTTCCCTTATTTTGCACCGACACTAGTTCCGACCTAGTATTTCGCCTTAACGAAATCGGCTTAAAGGGCTTACGCCCTATAGGAGGAATCATCTAGGACAAGTGATTAACACTTTTTAATACGTTTTTTATGAAATTCTGGAGTCTGCCTATAAAGTAATGCATACTCACATAATTGATGAACACTCATAGCCTTATTCATCGCAACTTTATCGCCCAAACGACACGCTTTATTTAATTGACGCTCACTTACTCGATAATTAACTACCAAATCAGAATAAGACATGCAATTTGCCAATTTTTTTTGATCTCTTGTAAATTTCATAGAACACTCCTTAAAACATCATTTTTCTTTCAACGTAAGTATTAAGACCTTTTTTAACCTTTCAATATAATTAGTAACATTGGTATAATCTGGCTCCTTAATATAAGTACAATCACTTATATAATGTGTCAATCTATCAAGTACCAAAATTGCATACTTTAACTGTTTTTCGAGTCTAACAATACGTTGCAATAATACTTTTATTTGTTCGTTATTCATGATTTACTCCTTTTAATAATTTCTTTTAATTTATACTCGTAACAAAAAATATTCATATCACCCGTTCGAAAATTAAAATTACTATAATAATAAGAATTTAAAAGTTTTGTTGATTTTGAATCTATAGAAAGTGCTTTCTTTTCTAAATCTCTAATAGATTTATCTTGATTAAATACAAATTTCATAATTACTCCTAAACCAAACCAGCACGAATCATTTCATGCATTAAATTATAAACATAATCATAAGAAACTCGTATAGGCTTTTTTCTCAATCGGTTATCACTATTAATAATAGAAATTGCAATCATTGGAATTTCAAAAGTTGCCTTACATTTTTGTGAGGCAATTAATATAGCGTCCATAACAATGCGTTTTTTATATATCGTAAAATTATTCATAAATACTCCTTTAAGTTAATTGTGAATTAATCCAAAGCTTAACCCACACATTGTTATTTATCAATCTAAGAACTAGACAATTAAAGCCCAGCCAAGACTTCTTTTTTGCATAATCTAATGCTTTTGAATATTCACGAAAATCCTTCGTTTCAACAAGAGTCTTATCTCTATAAACATGTACAGCAACTACATCCATTTAACCACCATAACATTGCCTTTTATATTGTTCTAATGAATTAAAATCACACTCACGCAATGCTTTCGATCTACAAAATACTTTGTAATCATTAAAATTAAATTTTTCTATTGGATCTCGAACATCAACTGAATATAACCTATACTTCTTTGCTATCAAACTACTTTTTGCAAACGCACTATACAACGTATTAAAATTAAATCCGGTCATCATTGACATTTCATCTAAAGAATCAGCAACGCATATAGGCAATTCATATTTATCTGCTGTAACTAATTCATAAACTTTTTTACAACTTAAACCAAGCGACAAATAATAGTTTATAAGTGACAATTGCTTTTTTAACAAAATTCGCTTATCTCTATCTTTTTCACTACGCAAAACATTTAACAAATTATTCATACTGTTATTCAACATATCTCTTTTCTCAACTGAACTTAAATTTGACCAACTAAAATCAGTAAAATATACTGACATGCTTATAGGCAAATCGCCTAATTCTAAATCATCAATAAAATTTTTCATATTTACCCCCTAAACATCTTTATAAACAACATTCATCCAAAAAATCAAATTGTCTATTCGTTGTTTTTCATCTTGACTCAAGTATCTACGCTTATGCCTTAAAATCTTGTAAAAGAACATTCTATGCTTTCGCTGACCTATCAGTCTTTTTAAATAATTAAGCACATCTTGGCCAACATCAAAATCTGACTTCATAAAATAATAAAGCTCTTGTAATATGTACTCTTTTAGCTCTTTTTTAGATTTAACATCCGACATTTATACCCCCATAAATTACAAATTTTCGTATAATTACCCCTATTATATACCAATATTCCGAAAAAACAAAGTAAAAATTACAGATTTTCGAAATTTTTAAAAAAAATTTTTAAAATATTGAAATTTAACACACGGGGAACTAAAATATATGTTGGAGGTACAAAATGCAAATTAAAGAATTACGAAAAAAACAAAACATATCACAAAAACGATTAGCACAAGACTTAAACATTCCTATTTCAACTTTAAATGGTTATGAAAATGAAAATTATTTACCAACAGCAAATACACTAATCAAAATTGCAGATTATCTACATGTAACAATTGATGAACTTGTAGGAAGAAAACAAGAGAACATCATTGACAAAGGGTTATTAAATGATGTAGAACTCGATATTATTGATAAACTTAGAAAACTAGATAAAGACAACCAAATTCGATTACAAGCATATGCTCAGGGCCTATTCGATAATCAACAACAAGAAATGGAAACCATTAAACGAATAAAAGGAGAAAAATAATGTTTGAATTTGGATATTGTTATTATTGCAGAAATTGGTATTCAAAATTAACAAGAAGCCACATGTGTTTTGAATGTAACCAGCTTCTTGAAAAATATTTAAACAATATTACAAACAATAAAAAACACACTTTCATTGAAACAAATAACCGAAAAGAGAATTTAATTCAATTGGAACTATTCTTAGCCAAAATGAACGACAAAAAAACATGCGAAAATACTCATCAATTTATAACCAACTTAATAGAAAGCATTGAAAATCAACCAACCATTCATAACAACAACGATTATAGAAAAAATTTTGTTCCACAAATAAGAACAGATGATGGTCATTACGTAAGAAGCAAAGGCGAACAAATAATAGACAACTGGCTGTTTAACAACAAAATAAGACATACATATGAAAAACAATTAATCATTAACTCCAATACATATTACCCAGATTTCTACTTGCCAGATTACGACAAATACATAGAATATTGGGGACTTAACACAAAAGAATATATAAACAAAAAAACAACAAAAATAAATAATTATATTAAAAATAATATCGATTACATTAATATTGATGACAAAATATTACAAAACTTAGATGACTACCTAAACAAAGAACTAATCAAAAAAGGAGAAAAATAATGCAAGAAAACTTAATACAAAATGAATTTGATGTGTTTACTGAAATCAATAACAATACAGAATATTTCAAAGACATCTTAGAAACCATGCCTAATCTAAAACTAAATAAGTATGATAAAACATTTTTAATCAATTCTTACAAAAACACAACGAACAATATAATTAACTATGCCCTACTTACAAAAGAAAGATTTGATTTCTTCGATGAAAAAAACTTTAAAAACAAAATTCTTCCAGATAATTACATCAAACCAGCAAACATAGAATTATTACATAACATAAACAAATTAAACGAACAGCAAACAAACACTTTAAACGAATATGTAAAAGCATTATTAAAAGGAGAAACATGCAAATAGATAATGATTACTTAAATTCCGAATATATAAAAACGAATTTTAGAACTTATACAGCTTGACCAAGAAACTATAACAAAAAAAGAAAAAATTTATGAATTAATAGACATCTATATTCAATCACGAAAAGAAAATAGAAGACCAATAATTATTCAGCTGAATAATGTTAACAATTCTCAACCTATAAAAGGAGATGACGAATTGCAAAACATTAGAAAAAGAAAAGACGGGAGATATGAGTGGCGAAAGCAATTTAATCTAACAAAATACACTTTAATTGACAAAAACAAAAAAACATTAGAGAAAAAAGTTAGAGAATTATTGAAAAACACATTTAAAGTTACACCAAAAGAACAAAATAAAAAAACATTTATTGATATTGCATGGGATTGGTGGAAACTTTACAAACAAAAATTATCTTCTAGCAAAAACTATGAATATTATTTAAAGGCAAGATTTGATATACCTATTTTCAAACAGAATATAGATAAAATAACATACGAACAATTAGAAAATTTTTTAACAAGTATTAAAGAACACAGAGTCCAAGATTATTGTTATATGATAATCAAAGGCGTATACAAAGAAGCACTAAAAAGAGAAAAAATAAAAAAAGATATATCTACATACCTAACAAAACCACAAAACAAACAAAATATTGGAGAATGGTTCAACATAGATGAACAAAAACTAATATTAGAAAACTTAGACAAAAGTAAAATGGGCAACGAAATATTGTTTTATCTAATGACGGGTTGCAGAAGAAATGAAGCAATTAATGTAAAAATCAAAAATATAAATTTCAACAGAAACTCCATATTTATTGACGGGACTAAATCAAAATCCGCAAAAAGATATGTACCTATATCTCAAAAATATGCAAGCATACTAAAAGACAACTTTGATAAAATGTTTAAAAACAATAAATCTTGGTACTCGGAACAATTCCAAAAATTTTTACAGCTACCAGGTATACAAAACAAAAAATTACACGATTTAAGACACACATTTAACACCAACCTATATTATTTAGGTGTTAACGACAAACAAAGACAATACTACATGGGACACTCGAGTATAGTGATGACTAACGATATATATACACATTTGGACCCAAATGTAACAAAAGATGACATATTAAATCTTTATAAAGATTTATACCCTAAATTTTGACCCAACTTTTGACCCAACTTTTGAGCCTAATTTGAGCCAAATCAACAAAAAAGATAAAAAACTTAAAATAAAAGAAAATACTAAAAAACACCTATAAAATAGGTGTTTTAAGCCAAAAAATTTGGTATATTTATGGGGTGGATAGAGGGACTCGAACCCACGACAACCAGATCCACAATCTGGCGCTCTACCAACTGAACTATATCCACCATAGTGTTTCCTCTCATTGCTCACCTTCCCTTTTGGTAAGGTCGCTAGTCTATCCTTTCCCATAACAAAATTAGGGTCCCCACAAGACGAATGTCGCAGTGGGGTGTGCAGAGCAAACAAGTTAAGACTTATGCTCACAAAAACCTTTGTGAGCTAGTTAAAACGCAGTTTGCGATGCGTGGCTGGGGTAGGTAGATTCGAACTACCGCATGCAAGAGTCAAAGTCTTGTGCCT
>CANQHS010000017.1 GCA_947623795.1 uncultured Clostridia bacterium
CATTACTGACGGCAACAACATTTTGGATAACACCGCCGTTCACCCAGAAAGTTATGAAGCAGTTGAAAAGTTGTTAAAATTGTTCAATCTCACAGATGAACAAATCAAAGCGGGAGAACTCACCATGCTCCCAGCCCTTATCGATAAGAAAGGCGAAAATGTGGTGGCAGAACATATTGGCGTTGGCGTGCCAACACTTCAAGATATTGTTAAGGAACTTTTAAAACCAGGCCGCGATGTGCGTGAAGATATGCCATTGCCTGAACTTAGAAGTGATATTTTATCTATGGAAGACTTAAAGCCGGACATGGTGCTTGACGGTACAGTTAGAAATGTTATTGATTTTGGTGCATTTGTGGATATTGGTGTGCACCAAGACGGGCTTGTGCATATTTCTCAAATTAGTGATAGTTACATTTCTCACCCAAGCGAAGTGCTTAAGGTGGGGCAGAAAGTTAAAGTTAAAGTGCTTTCAGTGGATTTAACTAAAAAGAGGATTTCACTTACAATGAAGGGTGTTCAGTAATTGCGGACTCACTAGTCGCTTGGGCGCTAAATCGTTCGCTCGCAATTAACTTCGCACCTAGGTAAAAAAGGAAAATGTTTATAAAGGGTGTTCAGTAATTGCGGACTCACTAGGGGCTTTCGCTAAATCGTTCGCTCGCAATTAACCTTGCAAGTTTAAATGAGGAGGATTGTTGAATTTAGAGCGTTTATTATTTTCAATTTTATTCGTTTTGGGTTTAAAGGAGGGGCAAAAGCCCTTCTTTTTGTCGAAATTTGTAAAAAATTGAAATTTTTTGTACGATAATAAAATATTTTTGTACGAAAATCTTGACATATTTTCCAAAAAATGTTAAATTAAATGTACAAAGGAAGTTAAAATGTATAAAAATGAATTAAAATACAATGAAATTTGTACAAAAAATTACTATTTGAGGAAAAAATTCAGCGATTTAGGGATAACCAAAAAATATACGGGCTATTATTTTTTGCTGGATATTGTTGACGAAATCCTCAACAAATCGCGCAAAATCAAATGCTTTTCAAAGGAAATCTATCCTGAACTTGCATTAAAGTACAACAAAAATGATTGCACAATTGAGCGGGATATTCGAAATGTTATTGCAAGATTGTGGGATAATGGGCTTAAAGAGAAGCTCAATTCGTTGTGGATAAATGAGGATAAACCCACATGTTGTCAATTTATCTATTTAATTCGCAACTATGTTTTAATTGACATCGCCTAAACATTTAAGGCTTATATTAGTCTCATATTTTTCATAAACTTGCATTGTTTTGCATATTTTTTTATATGAGTAAAATTTGGATAATTATGATCATTTCCAGCCTCGCCATGATGGCCATTTTTACTCCAAGCACGGTTGTTGGCACAATGATGGAAGCCAGCAAAATGGGAGTTACCATGTGCATTGAATTTATTGGCATTTATGCGGTATGGATGGGCATTATGCAAGTTATGGACGATTGCAAACTGAGCCACAAGTTATCCAAAATTTTGAGCAAGCCCGTGCAATATTTTTTTGGCAAAACCGATGCTGAAACTGAAAAGAACATCTGTTTGAACATTGCTTCCAACATAATTGGCATAGGCAGTGCGGCAACCCCTTATGGAATTAAGGCTATGCAAGGGCTAGATAAGGGGGACAAGCGTGCCACCCGCGCCATGATTATGCTCGTTGTGATAAACTCAACCGGAATCCAGCTTCTGCCCACAACTGTTATCGGCATGCGGGCGATGGCGGGCAGCATAAGCCCAAGTTGCATACTTTGGCCGACCGTTGTTTCCACTTTTATTCCAACCATATTAGGTGTGTTGCTCGTTGCGGCAATTTATAGAAGGCGGAAAGATGGCTGATTTATTTATTCCTATTTTGATTGCATTTGTGCTTATGTATGCGCTCATCAAGGGCGTGGACGCCTACACTGCATTTGTCAACGGGGCAAAGGGTGCGTTGCCGCTTATGGCTTCGCTCATGCCATTTATCATTGCAATGTTTGTCGCGGTGGAGTTGTTTAGAAACAGCGGAATTAGCGCATATCTTTGCAATTTTCTATCTCCCGTTTTCCGCTTTGTTGGAATTCCGCCTGAAATTTGCGAGCTGACTTTAATCCGCCCATTTAGTTCAAACGCCGCATATGTGCTGTTGCGAGATATTTTTGCACGTTTCGGCGTAGATAGTTATATAGGCAAATGCGCGAGCGTCATTATGGGCAGCAGCGACACAATTTTTTATGTGAGCAGCATATATTTTGCTTCCACTCATGTGAAAAAGACACTTCTTACAATCCCAATCGCCCTACTTTGCAATGTCGCCTGTGCAATAATTGCTTGCTTCTGCTGCCGCTTTATTTAAAATGGATTTTGAAAAAGTTTGTATCCATTTTAGCAATAGTCTTTAATAAACTATTGTTTTTTTGTTTTCAATTTGCTATAATTGTGCTTATGAAATGGATTAAGTGGATTTTTCTATTCGCCATAATCGTTGTGGTGTTTAGCGTTTGTTATCAATGCGGATTTATTAAATAAGGACTTGTCATGCTGAGCGTAGCGAAGCATCTATGAGATTCTTCACTCACCTTGTTCGTTCAGAATGACAAGTGGAGTATCAATTTTGTCTATTTTAAAAGTTAAAAATCTTGTTTTTAGGGAGAAATATGCAACAAATTGGAAATGTTTTGTTAGATGCATTAATCGACACGGCAAAAATTTTGCCGATTCTTTTTGTTGTGTATTATTTGATTGAACTAATCGAATTTAAGTTCGCCTTTAAACTTCAAAACAACAAATGGCTAAAGGGCAAAGCAAGCCCGGTTGTTGGGGCGGCGGTTGGCTGCATCCCACAGTGCGGATTTTCAGTTATTTCAACCGACTTATACACAAAAAAAGCGATTTCAGTTGGGGCATTAATTGCCGTCTATCTTGCCACAAGCGATGAAGCCTTGCCAATTATGTTTTCAAATCCCAAAAGCATTCCTTGGCTGTTGGCTTTGATTGGAATAAAAGTTTTGATGGGCATAGTGGTGGGATATCTATCTATTTGGCTTTATAAACTCATTTTTAAAAATAAAAGCGAAACGCCCAACGAAAAAGAAGAGAAAAATCAAAACAAAAATTTATCAAAAGTAGTTTCCAAAAATATAGATAAAAATCATGACCACAACTCTAACGAACATGACGAACATGAGCATGAAGATATTGAAAGCGAAATTCTAGACGATGGCTGCTGCCATCACCATGTTAAATCTAATTCTTTTGATTGGCTCCATCCGCTTCTGCACTGCCTTAAAATTTCCGCTTTTATCTTGATAATAAATGTGCTGTTTGGCCTTATAACTCAAGTTTGGATAGGGCAGGAAGCGCTCACAAATTTCATGGCAAAAAGTTTGTATGTTCAGCCGCTGCTTGCTGTGCTGATTGGCCTTATTCCAAATTGTGCATCAAGCGTTGCAATAACCGAACTATTTTTGATGGGCGGGCTTTCGTTTGGAGCATTGTGCGCCGGCCTTTGCGTGAACGCTGGACTAGGACTTATTATTTTATTAAAACAAAACAAAAACGTTAAAGAAAATATATTTATAATTGCAATGCTAATAATCCCAAGCCTAATCCTCGGCTACGCCCTCAATTTCATTTAAAAGTTTTTATTAAAGAACAAAAAGAATAATTGTGCATTTACGCATAATTATTTTTTTTTAACGAAAACTAAGTTTAGATTATTGGAGGATATATGCAAAAAAATGAAATTAAACTTCTAAACAGAGTTTATCAAGATGCAACAATTGGCATGCTCGCCATCGATAAGGTGCTTAAAAAACTTAAAAATGAGGACCTTAAAAAGCAATTTAAAAAGCAATTTGATATGTATGAAAAATTTAGTCAAAAATGCGATATTTTTGCTGTCAACAAAGAAGTTGACATCAAAGAAAACAGTTTTTTTCAAAAAACAAAGCAGACTGTTATGCTTTATATGTCGCTTTGGATGGATAGTACCCCTCGCCACATCGTTGAAATGATGATAACAGGCACGGTTATGGGAATCATAGACACAATCAAGGTGGAAAAAGATTGCAAAGTTAAGGACGAGGAACTTATGGCAATGGTGGCAGAATTCAAGAAAATGCAAGACGAATTTTACGAAAAACTAAAAAAATTGTTGGCTAAGGTTTAAACTTCACATAAAAGGAGAACATTATGGATGAACAAGTAATTGCATATCTTGAATATTTGTCCGCACTAAAAGAGATAACTCGCCCCGCAATGCCACATTTTGACCTTTCTGCATACAATGATAATGAATACAAGGCAGCAATTGATGAAATTTTAAAAGATTATGAGGGGGTAGACGATTTTTCAGTCACATTGCGTTACTTGAAAGGAGAATAATGGAAGTTGTTCGTGGCGATATATATTATGCAGATTTAAGTCCGGTTGTGGGTAGCGAGCAGGGTGGAGTTCGCCCTGTTTTGGTCGTGCAGAACGATGTTGGAAACAAGTATAGCCCAACCGTGATTATCGCCGCCATAACAAGTCAACTCACAAAAGCAAAACTGCCAACTCATATTGAACTAAATAAAGAGCAGTTCCATTTGATGAAAGATAGTGTTGTGCTTTTAGAACAAATCCGAACGCTAGACAAACGCCGATTGAAAGAAAAAATCAGCTCAATAGACGAAAACACCATGAAAAAAGTCGACATCGCAATAATGATAAGCTTAGGCATCACGGCCTAAGCTTATTTAAGACCCGTAGGGATTAAATAAGATACAACGGCCTAGGCTTATTTAATCACCGTAGGGGATTAATTAAGCTGTAAAGCCTAAGCTTATTTAACTGAACATAGTGAAGTTAAATAAGATGAAACGCCTAAGCTTATTTAACGGAACGGAGTGGAGTTAATTAAGTAGCAGCATAACAGCCTGGCTTATTTAACGGTTACGCATAACAGCCTAAGGTTTATTTTTTTGTTTTGGATTTGTTTTTTTACAAAAAAGTCGAAATTTTTACAAAATACTTTACTTTTGGTAGTTTGTATGTTATAATTTTTGTCGAAACGGGAGATGAAATGGTTGAAGATTTAGATGATTTAAACATATTTGCCCTTCGCGATTTCGCTCGAAAAATTGGCGTTAAAAGCCCAACGAGCAAGACGAGAGCAGAAATCATCAAAGAGATCAATGACATCAAATCGGGTGCGAAAGAACCCAATTTTTCCACAACCCGCCATGGCAGACCACCTAAAACGGGATTCCAATATTTGTCTGTGCAGAATAACGAACCACCATCAAAAACGATAATTTTCAATCAAGAACGCGTGAAATTTGAATATACAAGCGGCGATAGCGTGATTTCTGGCTATGTGGAAATCGTAAATCAAAACTCAGCCATTTTGTGGCAATATAAAAATGACAATTTCATTTCATTTTATATTCCAAGCGAAGTTTGCTTTATATCTCCAATCAAAACGGGCGATTTTGTTATTGCAGAATTGCAATTCCAGGACGGGCAGCCCGTTGTTAAAAAAATATTGAACATAAACAACACGCCTTTAAACAGTTTGCCAAAATCTAGGGCAGATTTCAATAAAATTGAATCTGTGCTTCCAGACAAAATTTTGAAATTTAAAAATGACACATACAGCAATTTGAACATCAAATATGGCGAAAATGTTTTCATTTCGGGCGAGGACTATAATTTAAACACGCAAGAAATCATAAACATACTAAATTCGGCAGATGGCACAAAAAACATTTATATAAACATCTCGATGATAGATAAAAATTTCATCTTCTTAAAAGAATTGAGAAATGCTGATTGCTTTATCGCCAAGCTAACCGACAAAACGGACTATATTAACCACGTTTTATGCTTGGCTGTTGAGCGAATCAAGCGTTTGATTGAGTGCAAAAAGCAAGTTCTTGTTGCGGTGGATGACCTAACCACAATTATGTCCAACGCAAACTTTGCAGAATTTGGGAAAAATTTGCTTTCGCTTTCAAAAAACACAAAGCGATATGGCAGCGCGACAATCTTGTCTATCGTGCAAGAAAACAGCGCACTACAAAAATTGGCAGATAAGCATCTCAAAGTTGCCGCAAAAAATTTAGTTCAAGAGATTTAAAGCCTAGCTTGTCTAGGTTTTTTTATTTTTTTATAAAAATTTTTCAAAATATTTGACATTTTTCTACAAAAGGGACTAAAATTTAAATAAACAAAAGGAGAAAATATGAATTTTCAAGAGTTTTTTAATAGAATTAACAATTTCTTTAAAACGGGTTTTGGCAATGTGATTATATTTTTTGCGATTCTCGTTCTTGGCATCATTGTGATAAAAATTGCGATGACAATTTTAAGAAGTGTTTTGGGCAAAACAAAAATGGAAAAAATTGCGCAACAGTTTTTATGCACGATAACAAAATTTGTGTTGTGGCTAGTTTTGATTTTGATTTTGTTGCATCAAATGCACTTTGATATCACCGGCTTGCTTACTGCGTTTAGTGCGGTTATCCTTGCTGTCGGCATGGCACTTCAAAATGCAATTGCGAATGTGGCAAATGGAATCATCATCATTTCCAGTCATATGTTCAAAAAGGGCGATTACATCATCCTTAATGGCGTTGAGGGCAACATCACAGACATCAATTTTATGTTCACAACTTTAGTTTCGGTCGACAACAGAAGAATCACCCTTCCAAATTCGAGCATCTTAAACAGCAATGTTACAAATCTTGGAGCATACCCAAAACGTAGGGTGGATTTCACATTTTCAGTCGCATATGAAAGTGATGTTGAACTTGTTAAAAAAGTTATAACAGATGTTATGAAAAGCGACGGAAGAGTTTATCTCGATCCAGCTCCATTTTGCCGCTTGAAAACGCTAAACGCGAGCAGCCTGGATTTCTTTTCAAATTGCTGGTGCGATAATGCGGACTATTGGGATGTTTACTATTACATAGTTGAAAATGTGTATAACGAATTTAAACGCAACAACATTTCTGTTCCGTTCAATCAAATTGAAATGCGCGAACGTCATGACGAAGTTTCTATGCCTGTTGTTGGCGAGGCATTGCCAAAACGCGTTGAAAAAGTTAGGGAAGTTGAACACGAACATAGCTTAAAAGAAGTGTTCTCACTAGGCAAGAAAAAAGAAAAGAAAACGAAAAAAACTAAAGAAAAATAAAAATCTCTTTAAAAGAGATTTTTTTCTTACTAATCAATATTTTTATAAATTTCTCTTAGCTGAACTTTGACTTTTTCGATAGTGTAATCTTGAATTTTATTTTTGTTGTATTCGCCAAATTTTTGCGCTAGCTCATTGTTTGAAATGAGAGCATTTATTTTTTCAGCAAACTTAGGCGCATCTTCTGCCTCAACAACAAAACCACCCAATCCGTCATCAATCAAATCGCGGTTGCCGCGCACATTGCTAACCACGCACGGAAGCCCCATATACATTGCCTCCATAACGGATAGTGTTAACCCTTCGCGGTGAGAGGCATGGAGAAACAGATTTGAAATTTGCATAATTTTTGCAACATCCTTTCTGAACCCTAAAAACCTGCAATTATTTTCAATGCCCAATTCTTTTGCGTGGTTTGAAATTTTATCTTTCCATTCGCCCGTTCCGCACGAAACGAATTTCACATTTTTGTTAGTTTCAATTAGTCGCTTTATTGTGTTTAACATCGTGGTGTAGTTTTTGTTCCAATTAAGTTCGCTCACAGTTAAAATAACATAGTCATCATCGTTTAATCCAAGCGATTTTCTAAATTCGGATTTATCAAAATTTTCAAATTTAATTTTGTTTGTGTCCATGCCAATTCCGTTGATTTTAAAAACGTGTTTGGCTTTCATTTTTTGTGCCGCCAAAAAATCTTCTTCGTTTATTGTGATAAGAATATCGGTGTATTTGCTAAGATATTTTTCGATTGGCTTATATATCAATTTGTTTTTTAATGGGCAGCCCTTGAAAAAGTGAAATCCGTGTGCGGTGTATATGACAGGAATTTTAAATTTTTTGCCAAGCAATCGTCCCATTAATCCGCCCACAGGCTGCTGGCAATATATCAAATCAAATTTTCTTTCTTTTTGGAGCGCTTTGAGTTTTTTGTAGCCTTTCAAATTTGTTATGTTAATAGGATTGCGTTTAAAACCAATGTCGTGCATAACAAAGCCATATTTATCTCTTAGTTCGTCAAACCAAAATCCAGTTTTGCTGCACACACACTCAACCGTATTGCCCATCGCTTGCAAATCTTGAATATGTGGGATCAAAAATTGCCAAATCATATTGTCCGTTGTGGTGATAACCATAATTTTTTTATTTTCCATATTTTTTCCTTAAAACTATACTACAAAAATCCATTTTTTTTGTAAAGCAAATTTAAATAACATGTTAAATCAATTAGATATCTTTCTTTGTTTGACTTTTGTTTTTATTGTTGATATAATACTAAAATGAGTAGAGTTTCAGTTATTATGAGTGTTTATAATGACCAAGCATTTGTTGCAGAATCTATAAAAGCCGTTTTAAACAGCACATATAAAGATTTTGAATTTATTATTTGCAACGATTGTTCTACGGATAATTCAGGTCAAATAATAGAATCTTTTAAAGATGAAAGAATTATATATTTCTCAAATCAAAACAATATGGGGCTTGCTAATAGCCTTAATAATTGTTTAAAGCGCGCAACTGGCGAATTTGTTTTTAGAATTGATAGCGATGATGTAACTTCAAGCGATCGTATGGCAAAACAAGTTGAATTTTTAACAAATCACCCAGAGTGCGCAATGTGTGGCTCTTTTGCCAATGTTATTAACAACAATAATCAACAAGAATATAAAATGACACGACCACTTGACGTGACCATAACCGACATTTTTAAGAACAATTCATTTATACATCCATCAATGATGATAAGAAAATCTGTTTTGGATGAAGTTGGCAGCTATGTTGCAAAAAAAGAAACGCGCCGAGCAGAAGATTTCGACCTTTGGTGCAGAATTTACGAAAAGGGATATATAGGGAAAAATATTCCTGAATATTTGATTAATTATAGAGAAGATTATTCGTCATACAAAAAACGCAAATTTAAATATCGTGTTGATGTTTATAAATTAATGTGTGGCTGGAGAAAAAGATTAAAATTGCCATTAAAATATAAATTTTACGCTTTAAAGATTTTGCTTGTTGGCTTAATTCCAAAACGAATTTTGTTTAATTTAAAAAAGAGACACAAATAAAAAAACTTTGTTTGTACGACTAAAATTTAAAAAATCAAGGTTAAAATATATATTGATAAAGTTATGGAGGAGAATTTAAAATGAATATTGCAGTAACGGGATATTATGGAACTGGCTCTAGTGCGGTTATAGACTTTTTGTGTGAATTCAGCACTGTTTCTATTGCTATGAAGCGCGAGTATGAGCATTATGCCATACTTGGCAAAAATGCCTTACTCGATCTTGAGATGCGTCTATTTGGTGAAAATACGAATTATATGATTCGTGATTATGCAATAAACGAATTTATAGACGAAATGAATCGCCAAAACAAATACAATTTTGGATGGTTTGGCTCGTATAAAAAACATTTTGGAAACAAATTTATTGATATCGTAAATAAGTTCGTTGATTCTATTAGTGAGCCAAAGCCTTGCCGCTCTTTCACTCAAGTAAAAAAAATAATTCATACACCTTTTAAAGCCGTGGCTCAAATTGGAGCAAGAATTTTAGTGAAACGTCCAATTTATGATTTGGGAAGAGTTTATGTCTATGATAAAAAGCCAATTAGATTTTTGACCGTTGATCATGAAGAATTTATGGCTGCATCAAAACAATTTATTTCGGAATATTTAAATTTGTTTAAAAATGGAAATAATATAATAGTGTTTGACCATCTTCTTTTGCCAGAGCAAGCAAAAATTATCAACAAATTCTTTGACAATGATTTTAAATTAATTATAGTGGATCGCGACCCAAGAGATATGTATTTATTAAGCGAACACTATTGGAACACTCTCAAATTTGGTAAACAGCCGGGCATCTATCCAAATAGCATGCAAGGCTTTTGTAACCACTGGAAACAAACACATCCAATTAAACAGAACACTGAAAATGTATTGTTTGTCCAGTTTGAAGATTTAATTTACAATTATGAAAAAACAGCAGAACAAATTATGAAATTTTGTGGCTTAAAAATCGAGGACCATGTCGATAAATGCAAAATTTTTGACCCTAAAAAATCCATTAACAACACTCAAATTTTTGAGCTTAATGAAACTTATAAAAACGAAGTTGAATATTTGGCCCAACATTTGCCTGAAAGTTTATATACTTTCCCTTATTCAAACAAACACGATGGCGAAATATTTTAGTTTAAAATATAACACAATTAAAATGCTTAAATAACATATTAAAACTTGTTAAAATTTAATAAAAATAAAAAGGAGATTAAAATGAAAAAATTAGTAGCTTTCTTTAGTGCTAGTGGCACAACAAAACAAGTTGCAAAAGAACTTGCGACCTCAATCAATGCGGACATATTTGAAATTGTCCCAAAACAAACTTACACATCTGCCGACCTAAATTGGATGGACAAAAAGAGCCGTTCAACTTTGGAAATGAACGACAAATCCGCTCGCCCACAAATTAAAAATGAACTAAAAAACATGGCAGAATATGATCTCGTCTTTTTAGGCTTTCCAATTTGGTGGTACACCGCGCCAAGAATTATAAATACCTTTTTGGAAAGTTATGATTTTTCTAACAAAACTGTTGTGCTTTTTGCAACCTCTGGCGGAAGTGGACTTGGCAACACCGCTAAAGATTTAAAATCATCATGCGATAAAACAACAAAAATAATTTCTGGCAAACTTCTAAACGGCCGCCCATCAAAAGCCGAACTAAAATCTTGGGCAGAAAGTTTGAAATTATAAAATAGGACTTTAAATCAACATTTTTTTAAATTTGTGTTGTTCAATTTCATGTTTTGCCTTGCTATAATGAAAGCGTAATTCATAAAGGAGGTAAAATATGAATACAGATAAAATTTATGCAGAGCATATTGCAAACGAATATGCGCCAAAGGACACAACAAAGGTTAAGCAATTAAGGAAGTTAGACAACAAGGCAAAATTGCCAGCAACGATTTTCGCTTACACATTTGGCATAATAAGTGCGCTTGTGTTGGGCGTTGGCATGTGCTTGGCAATGAAGGTTATTGGCTCTGGCATTGCAGCAATGGTTGCAGGCATTATTGTTGGCGTGCTTGGCATTGTTGGCTGCGGAGTAAATTATCCAATTTATAAAAAAATGCGTGCAAATGGAAAGGCAAAATATGGCTCGGACATAATGAAACTCGCAAAAGAAATTAGCGATGGAGAATAGTTGCAAGGAGAAAGTGCTATGAACAAATCTGAAAGTAAATATTACAACACATCTCATTTGATGAATCAAGCACTTATTGAGCTACTTAACAAAAAAGATTATGAATTTTTGACCATAAAAGAAATTTGCAAAAAGGCGGGGGTTAATCGCTCCACCTTTTATTTGCATTATGACAACATTGACGATTTGCTAAGCGAAACCATTGAAAATCTAAACAAAGATTTTGTTGCATGTTTCAACGAAAACGAGAGAGATATAACAAAAAAAATTAACGATGATGACAAACAAAAATTGATTTTAATAACTCCAAATTATTTGTTGCCATATCTCAATCATGTTAAGGAACATAAAGTTGTGTATCAAGTGTCTTTCAAACACCCAACACTTATGCAATCAATAGAAAAATATAATTATTTGCAAAACAAAATTCTTTTTCCAATTTTTAATAGTTTTAACATCAATGAAAATGAAAGAAAATACATTTCCGCCTATTATATAAGCGGAGTTTATGCAATAGTGAACGAGTGGATAAAAGGCGGCTGCAAAGATGATATTAACTCTATTTGCGACCTCATAATAAAATGCGTCCGTCCATTTCAAGTCGAGCCCTAATAAAGTTGCTTTGAAAAATTAAATATGTTAATATGTGATAAATTGATTTAGTACAAACATTGACACTTGTTAACAGATAAAATAAGGAAGGTTATGTTAAAAATAAACAATTTATCAGTTGAAACTTTAAAAGGTAGAAAATTAATTGAAAATTTATCGTTTACTCTAAATGATGGCGATAAATTAGCAATAATCGGTGAAGAAGGCAACGGAAAATCTACACTTCTTAAAGCAATTTTTGATAAAAATGATTTAATAGATTATGCACATGTTTCCGGCTCTATTGAAAGCAACGGAGAAGTTTTTGGCTATCTTGAACAAAAACTTTCTAACAATTGGCACGATTTTAGCGTGTTAGATTATTTGTTAATGAAAACCCCAAACGGAGAAGTAAATTATTCGCTATATAATCAATTTAAGAGAATTAATAATTATATAAAAAAATTTAATTTAAATAGCAATCTTTTAGATGAAGATACTTTAATCGGCAGCCTTTCTGGTGGAGAACAAGTAAAAGTACAACTGCTTAAAATTTTGTTGCAAGAGCCTACAATTTTGTTGCTTGACGAACCGACCAATGATTTGGATATAGACGCTTTGGTGTGGCTAGAAAACTTTATCAACAACTTTAAAAAACCAATAATTTTTATTTCGCACGATGAAACACTGCTTGAACATTGTGCAAATATGATTTTGCACCTAGAGCAGTTAATCAAGAAGACAAAACCAAAACATACTCTTTTTAAAGGCGGATATGAAGATTATGTTTCAACTAGGCAACGAAGCATAGAAAGGCAAACACAAATTGCTTATAATGAAAGAAGGGAAAAAGAGAAAAAAGAAGAAGTTTTACGTGCAATTCGTGAAAAAGTTGAGCATTCTCTTTCCGCATCTAAAAAAGACCCAGCAAACGGAAGAACTGTGGCAAAAAAAATGGCAAACATTAAAGCACAAGAAAGAAAACTCGAAACTGATGAATTAACCGAAATTCCCGATGTTGAAGAAAGCATAAAATTGCTCGTTGATGAAAGCATTAAATTCCCAAATCAAAAGGAACTTATCAATATCCATATTGAAAATTTATCTGTGCCGGGAAAAGTGCTTGCAAAAGATATTGATTTGCTAATTAAGGGTGCAAAAAAAGTTGTAATAATTGGCAAAAATGGAGTGGGTAAGTCAACTCTTTTAAAAACTTTGTTGCCAATTTTGCAATCAACGCGCGGCTTAAGAGTTGGATATTTTTCACAAAATTATTACGAAACTCTAGATTATGACAAAACACCCGTTGATGAATTGACTTATGCAAATGCAAATTTTAATGCACGCACATTTTTAGGAAGTTTAAAATTTACAACAGAAGAGATGACACACAAAATTGCGGATTTAAGTGAAGGGCAGAAAGCAAAATTACTTTTGTTAAAATTAATTGTTGAAAAAAATAATGTTTTAGTTTTGGACGAGCCTACACGAAATTTAAGCCCACTTTCAAACCCTGTAATAAGGAAAATTCTTAACCAATATAACGGGGCAATAATTGCTGTTTCTCACGATAGAAAATTTATTGAAAATGTATGCGACACAATTTATGCATTAGATGAAAATGGCTTGCACAGTGTGGCTTTAAGCGACAATTTATGAACAGATGTGAAATTGTAGAACAAGGCTTTTACCTTGTTTTTCTTATGCCTTTATTGCCAATGAACAATTGCACGAGATTATAGATGAAAAACAAGGAGTTAACAAAAGCGTATAGAAAATATTTTTAATAAAAACAACCCATATAATTTGGGTTGTTTTTCGTTCAATAATTTTATTATAAACTTCTGAAAAGCAAGATTGCCTTAAAGAAGATAAAATTTGGTATAGCGGTGGGGGATTCCCACTTTCAAAATCGCCCACGCATGAATGTGAGTTACGCTATCTGTGCGCGCAAATGGATACAATGTTCATGCGCAAACCATTTGTGGCATGGTGCCGGTGGTCGGGGTCGAAC
>CANQHS010000018.1 GCA_947623795.1 uncultured Clostridia bacterium
CCAAAAGCACGCCGTCCACCATCTTTAAAACGCGCTCCACTTCGCCGCCAAAATCGGCATGGCCGGGAGTGTCCACAATATTAATTTTTGTGTTTTTGTAGTGAACAGAGCAGTTTTTGGATAGAATTGTGATTCCGCGCTCACGTTCAAGTGCGTTTGAGTCCATAACTCTATCTTGCACCTCCTGATTTTCCCTAAAAACACCGCCCTGTTTAAGAAGGGCGTTAACCAAACTCGTTTTTCCATGGTCGACATGGGCTATGATTGCAATATTTCTTATGTCTGTCATAATCTAATGATTGTTATCTTCTAGTAATTTATAAGGTAAAAAGCCTAAAAATATAGCAAAATAACAGAATTTCTCCTTTTAACTCGTCTATAATAGCACAAAAATATCTAAAATGCACGGGTTTTAAGAAAAAATTTTAAAAAACATCTTAAATTTAGTTGATTTTTAATTTTCGATTTGCTAGCCTTTATATAGTTGAGAAATTCAACAAGGAAAAGGAGAAATTATGAAAACAATTAATTCTGGTGATTTTGCTAGACAAGTTGCAGAAGATTGCGGTCTTCCATTCGCACAAGTTAAAAAAGTTCTCGACACCGCTGGTGCAAGACTTAAACAAAATGTGAAAGAAGAAACCGAAATGCACTTCATTGGCTATTTCAACATTGGCATTAAGGCTAAAAAAGCAGGGGTAAAACTTAATCCATTCACTGGTGAAAAAATTAAAGTTGCCGCTTGCAAAGTTCCTACAATTAAATTAAGTGCTTCTTTCAAACAATTGTTGAAGAAAAAGTAAAATTAGCGGATTCTCCGCTTTTTTTATTTGCCTAAAACAAAAATATTTAAAATATGACAAAATTTTGCAACTATTTGTTTGATATAAAAATTCTGTTTTGTTATACTATAAGTATCAATCGTTTTAAAGGGGGATTTATGATAGAAAAAATTGCCATGTGGGGAGGCATTGCCGGAATTGTGGTTGCCTTGTTCGCAATAATCATCTTGTTCTTGACAAGAAAAAATATTTTGGACATTTTACAAAAGGACGTCATTTTGTTCGATAGGAATTTTGAACTTAAAAAATCCGCAATCGAGCATTCATTTAGGCTCATTGATAGGCTTGAGCAAGATTCTGCCATCATCGCCGATCCAGTTTTTAAGCAAGAAGCAAAGGATTGCTATAACGAATTGCTTTGCGTTGTAAGTGACCTTAAAGTTGCATATATCTTCTATAATCTTGCAATAAAGGGCAATCGAATTATTTCAAACACAAAATATAAATTGCTTGCTAGATACGATATCGGCCTAAGCAACAAACATGGCAAAAAAATTAAGAAAAGTGCCATAAACTACACTAACTTGCCAAATGAAAAAATTGTTCCAATCAGTAAAATTGCGGAAACTGTTCCAGCCCAGCCAGCCGTTCCGCCTATTCAACCAACCACACCACTGCAACCAACCACACCACTGCAACCAGCAACACCCGTTCAACCAGCGCAACCCGTAAGGCCAGCACCTGTGCAAGCAAGCGCAATTCAACCTAAGCCGGTCGTTCCAGCAGCAAAACCAATCGTTCCAGCAGCAAAGCCAGTTGAGCCAAAACCCGTTGTTGCACCAAAGCCTGCTGCAAAACCAGCTGCAACAAAAACAACCGCGAAACCAGCAACAACCGCGAAAACAAAAACAACAAAAAAATAAGCTAAATTGAAAACTAGAATCAAAAAATAGAATCAAAAAATAGGGCTAAGCCCTATTTTTTCTTGTTGGATTTATACATAGATTTGTTTAAAAGTGTTTTAAGTTTATTTATATTGCCCGTTAAGTTTGCTTTTCTTAAAACCACAAATTCAATTTTATTGAACACCAAAATTAGCCTATCATTATCTTCGATGTAACTTGTGAGAGTTTTTAAATTGTGCACATTTTTTGCAACTTCATCATAGTTTTTTAGCATCGTTTCAGTGCATAGATTATCCTCAATTTTAATATAAAGATAGTCCATTTCATCAAGTTTTTGTTTTTTAAAGGATTTCTTTTGTGAATTGACGAGCATGACAGGAATTAGCGAATAAAGGATTTCCAACACTCCAAGTGCGACAAGCAAAATGGCGTCCCAAACAATCGAGCGTTTAAAGACAATGTCCACAATGAGCATCCCCAACATCAAAATGAACAATATTGGGATGAGCACCGCAATAACTTTGTCTTGCGTTCGCTTTTGGGATTTGTAAACATACTTTGCTCCAATGATGCTGTCGCTCACCTCAAATTTATATTTACATTCAAAATAATTCATAAAACTCCTTTCGCCCGAAACTAAATTTTTTCGTTCAAGCTATATTCGCGTTCCTTCTTTCGCCTTACGACAATGATGATGACAATGATTAGCACAATCAAAAGGATTATTGACAAAACGATAAGCAAAATCTGCCACCAAGTTAACAACACTCGCTGTTGAGTGAAATAGAATGCGGAAATTTGTGTGTTGATTTGAGATAGGTTAATAATTATGCCATCGGATGTGTTTCTATAACCCACACTTCCCGTTTGCTGTCCGGTTAGATAGAACGCACCGGTCAAACTTTGAACATTTGGGAATTTTGCAAAGAGTTCGTTGCTTATCCTCAATTTTGTGCCATTAACATCGAATGTCAAAACATAGCCCACTGCAAAATCGTTCCTATCCAAATATCCCGCGATTGTGGAATAGATTTCGGTGTATTTGTTGCCATCCTTTAAGATTAGTTCGACATTTAATGTTGGCTTAACATAAGTTACATTTGAGCCCGATCTTATTGTGCTTATTGGAATCAAGTTGACCTTGCTTGGATCTGTTTTTCCAAGCTCGTTGAACACCTCAATTATTCCAACATTTGGAACAACTGCTTGCACTTTGTCCGGATATATGCTTGCCGTGAGCGTAATCAAATTTTTTGGCACTTCATAGTTCATAACGATTTCTGCTGGACCAATTAAAATGTCGGCATCCGTCAATCGGATTTGTTTGTTGAGGCCAATATTTGCGCTTTCGAACACAAAATTTAATTTGCTTTTGGCCACGCCAAGTTGTTCATTCACATCATCGCTCAAACGCACATTTGTTGTGTCCACTGTGGCAGTGGTGTTGTTGTCAAAGAGCTTGTCTTGCGCTTTTAAATTATAAAGCAAAACGGACTTTCTTTTTATTGTCATGCAATTTAGGATTGTGACGCTATCGTTAGTGAGCACAAAGTTTCTGTTGTTTGGATAGCTATTGGATGGGTCCAAAGTGAGAAGAGATATCAAGATGTCATATTTTGCACCAAACAAGTTGCCCTCTCCGTCCGCGTTTGCATTAACGCCTTGAATTATTGCCTTTAACACCTCGCGGTCCTTCAAAAGCGAAAGTTGGCAATCCACGCTGTTCACTTGCACATTCAAATTTTCGCCGCCAACAAAATATAAGCAAGAGAGCACATTTGAAACATTATAATCGCTTTTTCCGTCATAGACTTTTGCGTTCAACTCGCCCAAATCCCGTGCTTCAATTCTTATGTTTAGCGGGTCGATTTGCAAGATTATTCTATATGGCAAAACGATGTCTTTAAGCCAAGCGAATTTGCCCGTTGTGTTGAATTCTAGCGAAACAGGATATCTTCCAACATTTGTATGTCCGCCCGCATAGTGGATGTTATAAATAGGCTCGCCGCCATCATCGCCCACAATTAAACTTTCAAGCAAAATTCGGTCCATAGTGATATCTGCATTTGTGCCGCTTGCTCCAATCGTCAATGTGCGCGGAATGCCGTTGCCAAATTCATCGCATCGGAAAGTTTTTGTGAATGTATAAGCATCGTCAACAAATGGCGCGCCATTGAGTTTAAGTTTTGGCATAACTTGCACAACAATCACGAGATTATCCACAAACATTGTGTTGATTGTGATTCTTGAAACTGACCTATCTGTATCTGGATTTTCAACAATCTCGCTTTTGTCCACTGTTATTCCATAGTATGAATATCTCGATTCTGGAATTGGGTCGTTCAAATTTGTTGCCAAATAAACTTTTATTGTGTAGATTGTGAAATATTCGCTATAGTCCGGATTGTTAAAGCCACAAATGAATCTCGAGCTTGCCAAATATGTTAGAGTTGCATCGATATATGAAGAGTGGACATATGATGCCCCTTCGCCCTCAAATGTCATTTCAAATTTGTTAATGAGGCTGCCCTCGTCATGATAGAAACTTTCGTCCGAGATGTTAGTTGTTAGCCTAATTTGTTTGTTCGAAATTGAATAAGCATAATTAATTTGCAAAAGGGTTGCGTTTTCATCCTCGCTTAAAAGCGACATCATCTCAGCCAATCTAATTATATTCGTTTCAAAAACGCCATCGCTTATCAAGTTAAATCCAACGCCACGCACATTTGCGATGTTGACAGACTTTAGTTCAATGCCTTGTGCCAGCCTATAATCATCCAAATTTTTTAGCCTTACAACAATGCGAATATTTTGGCTCATATTAAGAGTTACATTTTCAAGTTTTTCGCCAATGTGTGTGCCCGAATTGTCAACCAAATAAACTTCATAATCGGCAAAATTTGTCGGGTCAATCACTTCGGATTTATAAGTTAAAGTTTTGTCCGCACTGCCTTTATTCAACAAGGTTATTTCGATTGTCTCATATTCAATATAGATGTTGATTGTGTCTCCCTTTTCCCCCTCAAGTTTGAACTCGCTTGGTGAGAATGAATCGAGAGTGAATCTATCTTGAAGTATGCTTATGCGGTTGTCCATTGAATCAAAATAATAGATTTCCTTAAATCTATATCCGCTTGACCTAAACGCGTTTGCAACAATTGTTATGCTATCAAACATTGTGGCAGTGTTGGATATGCCGCTGTTTACATAAACTAGCGGATTTCCTTGTTGCAAATCATAGAGCAAATTCAAATTATATTCGGTGAACATAACGCGATAAGACAACACTTCATTATAAATCAAATTGCTGATTGTAATCTCGCTAGAAGTATGCTCATAATATGGAACTCTTCCCGCAACAAGCCAGCCTTGCTCAACTGAAAAGCCAAAAGGCAATTCATTTAGAATTCTAACAACAACATTCGCTCCATAAGGAATGTCATCAAATCGCAAACTGCGCCCAAATTGAATTGGGGTTAAAGTTTGCTCGTTCGCGCTTGCCTCCATATTAGGCAAAGTGAAATATTCGTCATACAAACTGCCTTTTGGGTTCGCAATTTCGAAATTGATTGTAATGCTATATGTGTGCAATGCGTATTCAACTCGCATGTTGATTGTAACTTTGTCGTCCGCCTTAACGCCATATTCATTAAACCAATTTTCCATTTCTTCTGGCGTCATAACGCGGCTATATTCGCTTGTTGGATAGTCGTTCGTTTGCGCGAGATCAGAAATCAAATCATCGTCAAAATAAACGCTTGCAACATAATAGCCCGTTGGCATAGTGAATCTAATTATTGGCTGAGAAATCGATAGACTCAATTCAAAATTTTCGTTTTCAACATCCGCGCCAACTTGCGCCACGTTTAAAGCATATTTAACTTCTTTAAAATTCAATTTTAAATATTTAACATTGTCTGTGCTTGGAATATTTATTGTGAAAGTGTAGTTTTCGATTGTGATTGGAGAATCGCTAACAAAGGTGAAGATGTAGCTATCCAAATCATAGCCAAATTTTATAAATGCTGGGTCAAGTGTAACAGTTAAATCGCCCGCTTGGACATCCACTGTGTAGTCTTCTTTAAGCGTAGGCTCATAACCTTCAATCATGCTTGTTGTGGAAAGTGTGAGAGTTGGATTCCCGTCCGCAAAAAATGTGTATGCATCCAAATTTGTCGAAATAACCAAAAGCGAAGTTTGCATCGAATAGACGACCTTGATTTGCATATTGTCCCTAACAATTGTTGCCGTGTGGGAATATGTGTTTCCATCGAGCGTATAGTCAAGGCTGGTCCAATCATTTTCAGTGAAACGGTTAAAAATATATTCGTCACTAATGCTAGTTGCGCTCAATTTAACTTTATCATATAATCTCAAATTTTTTACATTTATAACATGGCTATCCGCACCCGCGCTATCTAAAACGACCTCGCCATCTTTATAGTAGATGTCGCTCACATCGCTCTCTTGATTTGCATGACTTAGCGAAACATCAACAGTTGTGGTTGCCATAATTTCGCTTCCCGTGTCGGTTGATGATGCGTTAATCACAAAATTGAATTCATAAAGCACATAATCCACAAGCAAGTTCACATCAATTGTGTTCGTGTTTTTATTTAACGCAGTTTCTAAAATCTCTTTTGTCAAAACAAAATTTAGGCTGTCCGCAAATTGAATTTCATCGTCAAAAATTTCATATTTTTCAAGTTTAAATCCATTGTTTAATGTATATTCAATTACAATTGTGTCGCCAATTTTTATTGCGGACGAAAGAAGAATTTCATTCGTTTCAGTTGGAATAAGTTTGTCGGAAGAAAGCGCTGTTGCCGCATTGTTATTAATTAAAACCCGAAGCGAACTAAAGCCATAAATGTCGCCCTCGTTTTGCAGTTTTGCTTCATACAGTCCGCCAATTTTTAAATCATAAGTTCGAATTGTGTATAGAAGCAAATATGTTTTGTTTTCTGGCTTGTCCGAATCCATAGTAACGGATAAATTGCCCGTTTCAATTTCGCTTGTTAGCGAATTTTTTCTTAAAAAGCCATAGAAAGTGTAGCCAAAATTTTGTGGCATTTTCATTACTTCAAAAGTGGCAGAATTCCCACGCGTTAATGCCACTCTATTGGGCAAATTAAAATCGCCCACAACAGACACAATTTTTTCATTATCAAAAACAGCAAATTCAAAATCGATGTAATATTCAATCGATGTGTAGTTTATTTTTATAGCAAAATTTTTCGTTATGTTGTTGTAACTTTTGTCCTTATCAAGTGAATCGTCGATTGACGCAAAATTGTAATAGTCAAACAGCCTTGCATCCACAATTTTTGAAATTTTTTCGCCGCAAGAAATTTTAAATTCGTTGTTTGTGCTCTTAACAAAATATTTGCCGGTTGGCTTTTCGTCCTCAACAAAAGTGAAATCGGCGTTAAGCACTTTTATGCTCGACATAGCCAAATCGAAATCCGCATCTTCCGCCAAACTTTCGTCCAAATAAATGTTTATGTCGGCAACGAACAAAGTTGTGTAATCAAAAGCGAGCGTGTTGATTCGATTTGTGTCGTTTTGAATTTCAAAATTGATGTTGACGCTCGTGGTTCTTGGAGTGTTTTCATCGGTTGTAATCGCAAATGTGTTTTGTTCACCCTCAGACGACAAATCAACCTTTTCGCCATTCGCAAAAATGCTTGCTCGGTCAACAATTATGTTTATGTCCGAGTTTATATCTCCCACAATGTTCATGTTGAAATCGGCATTCACATTTTCGCCCAGTCTAAATCCGCCCAAAGTGTAGTCCACTTTAATCGCGCTACCCGCATAATCGTGTTCGGTAAAAAGACTATCTTCATCAAAAATTAAATTGCCAAAATAATAATATTTTTCTCCAACGCTTAATATTGCATTTGTGTAAGTTGTTCTGTCCGCTGTGGTCTTATCCGCATAATAAACTTTTGCAAAAGTCAAATCGTCCACATGATAAAAACTTTCGTTTAAAATGTTTGTTAAATTGATGATGTCCGTTATGTCCAAATTGTAATAAACATAATCATAAATTGGGTCAACGGTCAAATTTTCAAACACGTGCGAAATAACAAATTCGCTCTTTTCAAAATCTCCGTTTCCGTCCTCGTCAATGAAGTTGATTGAAACGGGAATATTTAGTCCGCTTTTTGAAATTAAATTTGTGCTTATTTCGTTTTCGGAATCATATTTAATAAATTCGGTTTTAAATCCGTCACCTTCGCTTTGGTCATTATATGTAACTTGCCAGCCTAAAATTTTAAAGCCGTCATTTGCGTTTGCGGTCAAGGTTACATCCCGCGCATCAAGTTTGAATTTTCCAATGCCCGAAGTTGTTCCAGCCTCATCTTCCCCCAAATAAATTTTTTCCCCGTCAAAAAGGAGATAGTCCGCCTTAAAATCGCCCTCGCCCAACGCAACAGCGGAAAGCGAAGAAAAATTAAAGACAAGCAAAAACATTAGCACACTTGCCGCCAACAAAAGGATTGAGATTAAACTTATCCTAGTTTTTTTCATTTCCCCTCTATGCAAGAATTTCCCGCAATCGCGCCCTCGCTGCAAGCGGATATAATTTGCCTAAAATTTTTGCTAATTATATCGCCGCAAGCGTAAAGGCCGTCAACGCTTGTTTTCATATTTTCGTCCACCACGATGTAGCCATAATCGTCCGTTTCGATTTTCGTTTTAACAAAACTTAAATCTGGCACACTTCCAATGGCAAAGAAAATTCCGTCAACCTTAATATGTTTTATTTTCCCCAAAACGTCAACATCAATCGCGCTCAATTTTTCATCACCATAAAGTTTAACAACGTTCGCATCTGTAAGGACGCTCACTTTTTTTAGTTTTCTAACTTTTGCAACCTCAAATTCGCCTGCTTTGAATTTTCCGCTTCGATTGATCAAATAAATTTTGCTTGCAAGTTTGTTTAAATACCTAACATCCTCAATCGCTGTGTTTCCGCCACCCACAACAGCCACTATTTTGTTTTTAAAAAATCCGCCGTCGCAACTTGCGCAATAGCTAACGCCCTTGCCCGTCAATTTCTGCTCGTTTGGCAAATTTAATTTCCTAGTTTTGCAGCCGCACGCGATGATGACTTTTTCCGCATGGTAGGTTGCAACATTTGTCCTAACTGAAAAGCCGGTTTTCAACTTTTTCAATGCAAGCACGGTTTCAAACTTAAACTTAACGCCCAATTTTTCCGCTTGCTTGTGCATTTTTGCGGTTAAATCGAAGCCCGAAATGTTTTCAAAGCCGGGATAGTTTGCAATTTCAAACGACAAAGCCGCTTGACCACCAATGCCAAGCTTTTCAAAACACAAAACATCAAGCCCTGCCCGACCGGCGAAGATGCCAGCCGACAGCCCAGCGGGTCCACCCCCGATAATAACCACGCCAACCTTCATATGTTTATTATAACCAAAAAAAATATAATTTCCAAACATTTTCCAACAAATTCGAATATTTTTATTATATATATAATAAAACATCGTTCTCCCATGTCATACCGAGCGTAGCGTAGCGAAGTCGAGTGTATCTCATCCTCTTTTATAATTTTTAACGAGTTAACAAAGTGCCCGTTAAAAATAAAGGAACAAACTGCTCGCCTTTGCAAGTTAAAATCTCGCCGTGCAGAAGTATCTGCCCTTGCTCAATTGGCACTTGCAGGCTCCGCTCCCCCATTAAGTAGCAAGTTCTTAACGGGGACCCCCTTTTGAAAAAGAATCTCTCGTTTTCTGCTTATGGGATTCTTCACTGCGTTCAGAATGACAATTGCAAAAGCTCAACATGTCAAATTCCCTTTTAACTACACGCAGGCGACAATAAAATTTCGACAAATTTTTAGGAAGGGTATTGACAGCCTAAAATTGTCGTGATATAATTTTATAAAGAGGCGAAATATGTTTTTCAATAACACCCATATCAACTGTATATTAAATAAATTATTATCCAACAACAAAGAGGCAAGGCATTATGTGGTCGACTTTTTTAAAAATGCGCCAGAGGGCGTGCTTGAGGCGATAAGAAAATTATGAAGTGAACGCATATTTCGAGCCGAACTTTATTCAAATTGAAATTTTTTATGATCACGCCTATTTGTATATCGAAATGAATCCTATTGTGCACAAGCAAATTGACGAAATTCCATATGACCAAGAGCACGACATATTTTTGGAAAGAGGATATGTTGATATGGACAGCCCTGCCTATTTCAACATCATCTACAATCCAAATTTGGATGTCTATGACACTTCAATCGAAACGCCCGACATCGCATATTTCATTGTTAAGCAAAACGATGGCTATCACCTCATCAGCCAATCGATGGAAGATGCCGGCATTCACAACACAAAAATTGACATCGAAGATTTCATAATTGAGCCGCAAGTTGATTCTCCGAACTATTTGGGCGAATTGGATGAAAGCGATGGCGAAAACTCTATTATTCCGCCCGCACAAGTCAATTCAAGGCGCGCTAAGCACCCTCGCTTTTTGAATTATTAACCAAAATTTTCCAATGTTGAAATTTTCTTGACATAAAAAAATATTATGTTAAAATAGAAATGTACAAAAGGAGAAATTATGGTTGATAGAAAAAAATGCATAGCATGTGGCGGTTGCATCCAAATCTGCCCGGTTGGCGCAATAAGTTTTGTGGACGGAAAGGCTCACATTGACGAAAAAAAGTGTGTTAAATGCGGTGGATGTATGAATTTCTGCCCAATGCAAGCCATTGACATAAATAAACCCGAGCCCAAGAAAAAATAAAGCATTAAATTTTAAGAAATAAAATAGGAAGGAATCAATTTTCTTCCTATTTTTATTCGTTGAACAACTCCCAAACTTCAATGCCCATAACCTTTGCAATTTTGAACAATGCTCTTACGCCAAAATGATAGTTTTTATTGATAATTTTTTCAAATGTTAGTGGAGTAACTTTGCATGTTTTGCAAAATTTTGTTTTGCTCCACCCTTTGCTTTTCATAAAATCCAAAATCAAATCTGTTTTTATAATTTCTTTCATTGTTATCCCCTTATTACACAAACATAGTAACACAAAGCGAATCGTTTTACTTGACATTACACAAAATGTGTAAAAAAATTTTTATCTCTACATCGCGATACCGTTTGGTATTTACAAATTATACTGATACTGTTTGGTATTTGTCAACTCTTTTGATACTATTTGGTATAAAATTTTTTATATGAATAAATTCGCGGAAAGATTGAAAGAGTTGAGAATTGAGCATAATTTAAGCCAAAGAGAATTAGGATTAAAAATAAAAGTTAGTCAAGCAGCAATTGCGCGATGGGAAAATAATTTGCAAATACCAAATATCGATATAGCCATTGCTGTGGCAAAATTTTTTAATGTAACCACTGATTACCTACTAGGTTTGGAAGATTAAAAAAATAAAGTTTTGCAACTTTATTTTTTTGTTTGGAATTTATAGTTGTCGCATTTTTGTTTTAGCGCGGTGCTGGCTTGTATGCCCGTTTCGTTTGCTTCCGCTCCCATGAGGCGGGCGATTTCTTTAAGAAGTTCTGCGCCAATAAGTTTGGTTGCTTTGGTGTGAGTCGTCGTTTTGTCGCTAAATTTTTCAACTTTGATGTTGTTATCTGCCATGGCACAAATTTGTGGCAAATGCGACACAGCAATAATTTGTTTTTGTGTGCTTAGCCGCGCCATATATTCGGCAACTGTGGTTGCAATGTTGCCGCTAAGCCCGGTGTCGATTTCGTCAAACACAATGGTGGAAATGTTGTCCACTCCGCCCACTACTATTTTATATGCAAGCATAACGCGGCTCATCTCGCCGCCAGAAACGACCTTGTTTAGTGGCTTTAATTCAAATCCTCGGTTGGCGGAAAACATAAATTCAACCCTATCTGCACCCGTGTATGAATAAGGCTCTGGAATAGGTGAGAATTCAACCGACATCCTTGCATTTGGCATGCCCAAAAATTTTAGTTCATCAGAAATTCTATCAGACAATTCAAGCGCGGATTTTTTGCGTATTTCGCTTAGTTTCGCTTGAATATTTTGAATATCTCCAAGCAATTTTTCCTTCTGCTCGTTTAATTTTGAATATTTTTCCGCGCTATTTATTAAGTTATCTAATTTTTGGCTAGTGGATGCAAAATATTCGCGCATTTTTTCATAATTTCCGCCATATTTTCTAAACAAAGTTTTTATGAAATCAAGGCGCTCATCGATGAAATTAAAACGCTCTTCGTCAAACACATTGTTCGTTAAATCGTCATGCACTGTGTCCGCAATGTCGTCCAATTCCAAGCTCAAACTGTTGAGCCGATTGTAGAGTTCCAAATAGTGCGGATTGAGTTCGCTTATTTGCTGCAAATTTTTTGTGGCAGTATAAATCAAGTTTTGTGCCGACTCGCCAAAATTGTTTTTTGTAGTGGCCTCATAACAACTTTTTAAACATTCGTTGATATGTTCAAATTGTTGCATCTCTTTCTTTTCAGCTGTCAAATTTTCAAACTCGCTTTCGCCAATTTTTGCATTTTCAATTTCGTTAATTTGATATGTATAAAGGTCAATCAAATTTTGCTTTTCACTCTCGCTCCCGCCAAGCGATTTAATCTCGTTTTCAATCGCTTTTAGTTTGTCGATTTTTTCTCGTAAATCTATTAAAACTCCTTCCGCGGTTTTGCTATATAGATCCACAATTTGAAGTTGATAATCATTATTCAAAATTGCAAGATGTTCGCTCTGCCCGTGGATATCCACAAGGGTTAAACATATTTTTTTAACAACGGCAAGTGGCACAAGTTCGCCATTTATTTTGCAAACATTTTTGCCAGAAGAGTCAAGTTCGCGCGACAAAAACAATTCGTTTTCAACTTCAATCCCAAGTTCGTTTTTAACAAAATCTTTTTGGCTTGCTGTGAGACCCACAAAAATTGCTTCCACCTTCATTTTGTTTTCGCCCGAGCGAATAAGAGTCCTATCCGCGCGGCCACCAAAAACAAAACTCAATGCATCCAGCATGATGCTTTTGCCCGCACCCGTTTCGCCACTGATAACATTGAGTGATTCATCAAAATATAGTGTTGCCTTGTCGATAAGCGCAACGTTTTCAATATTAATCGTTTGTAACATTTTTGTTTATAATAGTTCGTTAAATAACTCTTTAAAAGTTATTCGGAAAAGTTTATCTATATAATTTCAATAATACGAAGTTTAAGGGATTGTCGTGAAACGACTTTTAATAAGCAAGTTTCACATGGGGACCCCGCAAGGCGAATGCCGCAGTGGGGAGCGCAGCCTGCAAGTGCCAATCGAGCAAGGGCAAACACTTTTGCTCGGCGAGATATTAACTTGCTAAGGCGAGCAGAACGGCAATCCCTTAAACTCACGGCCCTTACTTTTTTATATTTATTTTATAACTCACTTCGTTTAGGGGATACACTCGACTCGCCAAAGGCTCGCTCGGTATGACACAAGAGCGTGCTCAGGGTGACAGAATTGAAAGCATATCATTATAGCCGAAACTTCTTATTTATTAAATTTTTCGCGCACTTTTGCGTTAATTTCGTCTGCAAGTTCTGGGTGGGCGTTTAAATATGCTTTAACATTTTCTTTGCCTTGGCCAATTTTATCGCCATTATAACTAAACCAAGAACCGCTCTTTTCAGCTAGTCCTAAGTTAATTGCCATATCTAATATATTTCCAGATTGCGAAATTCCTTCGCCATACATAATGTCAAATTCGGCTTGTTTGAATGGTGGTGCAACCTTGTTTTTAACCACTTTAACGCGCGTGCGGCTGCCAACAATATCTTGCCCGTTTTTGATTGTGTCCACCTTTCTAACGTCAAGGCGCACAGAGGCGTAGAACTTAAGCGCTTTGCCGCCCGGAGTTGTTTCCGGATTGCCAAACATAACGCCCACTTTTTCGCGAAGTTGGTTGATGAAAATAACAAGAGTGTTGCTCTTTGAAACAATGCCGGTCAATTTTCTCAAGGCTTGGCTCATAAGGCGTGCTTGAAGTCCGATGAAACTATCGCCCATCTCGCCCTCGATTTCTGCCTTTGGAGTTAGCGCCGCAACCGAG
>CANQHS010000019.1 GCA_947623795.1 uncultured Clostridia bacterium
CATGTACGTGGGCGGCCTCTTCGGCAAACTCGCCCTCAACACAACCTCGACAACAGGCACAGCAAGAGATTTGAAGGTGGAAGACTCATCGAACATTAGGCTATCTATGAACATTGATGGCTCTTATTATGTCGGCGGACTTATTGGTCGCCTAGAAGGCAACCTAGAAGGCGATACATCAGTTGATTCCTCAGTTTATGTTGATAAAAGCAAAGAGGAAGACATAAAAGATGATAAATTCGTCAACAACTTCGGCGGCCTTGTTGGAATGCTAAAAGTCACAACCGGTGGCGGCGCAACCGTAACTGGCTCTCACGACTTTGCCTTCACAATCAACACCATCGAAAACGAGAACTACTACGATGGCCAAACGCATTATGATGCACAAGAGACATCATCTGAAATATCTTTAACAGCCTTGGCAACATACGCAAATCTTGATAGCTTTACTATTTCAGCAACAAGTGACACAACTTGGTATGGAAAGAAGGCCGATGGCTCATGGGCAAATAATCCATTAAGACCGTCAGATTCTTGGGGTTGGGCAAAAGAATATACAGCATTTAAGACAATGCAACGATGCATACCTCAAAAAGATAATAATGGTGCTGCATGGGACTATGTTCATCAAATTTATGACGCAAGCAATATCACAGATGTAGGCACAATAAGAAACTTAGGATGGGAAAATAAAGAATTACCAAGCAAAGGAAATACAACCCAGCTAGGAAGTGCATATGGCGAAGATTATATAGTTTACACAATTTATGAATCAGTTCCGGGTAGTGCACAATTATACTCTCCTATTGGAATTGCATCACCATATGTTGATGAAAATGGTGACTACGCAAATCCTCATAATGTGGATGAAGAGAGAAAAAATGTTTGGGATGCCATTTGGAAGGGATTATCTAAAGCATTCCAATGGGCAAAGGCTTTATTGGGTTTGGGTGAGCCGCCAAGTAACATATATTATCTTGATCTAAGCAAAACTAACTTAACATATTTGAATTATAATGCTTCATATCCATATCGAAAAAATAATAAAGACACTGAAGACAATAGTATCACTCCTGAAATTGGCTTTCAAGGAACTAGAGAGGACTTAAAAGGATATTGTTATCCAATAAAAAGCTATTCACAAAATTCTAAGAATAATACCACTTGGTTTGTGTTCAATATGTTATATGAAAATGCATCTATGAATGAAATGGAAGATGAGGAGATCGGTGGTGCGACTGATGATGCGATGGCCACGAGTGGTTCTATCTTTACAACTAATGGTATAACGACAAAGAATGTAGACAATGCACAAATGGATGAAGATGCGACTTCATATCCATGGTTAAAATGGGTGCAAGGTGCAATATTTGTTGCAAGTTTATTTGCTGGCGGTATTGTAAAAAGTGGATTTAAGGCTACATGGGAAGCAGTTAAAAGAGCGGTGGCATTTGTAGCAAAACATGCAACTATCTCGTTGCTTGCAACATATGCATTAACAAAACTAATTTCTGGTCAGTTGACAGCGGCCGAGAATTCTAAAGTTGTATTTTATAACATTAGAGGAGACACCGTTGGCTTTATGACCACTTCTTATCAAAGAGAAATTACATATCTGGATGATATTTTAATTAGTCAAACAGATGCCACAATCACTGAAAGTGGCGCTTCATATGGATTCTATTCAACAGTGCGTCCATCTGATTATTATGATAAACAATGGTATGTATATTATGATACTGATAATACTGCTATCGCTTCAGATGAATCAGTTGAACGCTCCAGCAAAATTGAAGGTGAGTCAGATGATTATTATGGGGCTTATAATTGCACATATACAGATCCAAATGGCACTAAATATAACAATGCTTATGCTTATAAATATTACACATACAAGCAAGGCGTATATTATTGTATATTAGATGCTATGCAAATGAAAGAAATAAGAGGACAATATCCTCCTGACGCTGGGATGAAAGAAAAATCTGACTATATTATTAATGGCGGATTCTATTATACCAGAGGTAACTACTCTAATGGCACATATAGTTTAACTTCTCCAGCACCAAATTTAAAAGACAATAAATTACAACAAGTAGGAAACGATTTCACAGTTAATGGTAAAGTCTGGAATTCAGCAAACGGAGAACCTACAGCAAAAAGCCAAGAAGATTATAAATATATTCCAGTCACAGAAAACTGGTTGACAACAGATGAAACATTTGATGTTAGTGATAACTGTATAACAGACAAGGATGCCATAAAACATTATAATGGTTATGGATATCTGCATGGCAATATGTATTACACTGCAAAAGGAATACAAAAAGTTAATGACATAGACAATAGTAAGGAAATATTAACAGATATTTCTCCTAAAGTTGCGAAATTTGAATATTTTGGAACTAGCTTTCCTGGCGGTACTGAAAATGTTGACTACGTAATTCGTAAAGATGCAGATGATAATAATAAAAATTACTATTATACATATAGTGGAGTAGAAGAAGGAGAAACTGGTGTAAATTATGACTCGCTCACTAGCGTTAGGGAAGAAGATTCCGATAGCCCAGTTTATATCAATATATATCCACAATCGGTAACTAATCCTTATAATACAGATGTTGAATCTATGCCTTGTACCATCTATTTCTTAGAAAGTTCAATATTTGGTGATGAATCGGCAGAAGGTATAAGCCATGCTCCAACTTATTATTATTATGAGGGCGGTTATGTAACAGGTATGGTTGATGGCAACCCTTATGTATACACAAAAATGGATTCCAAAATAACAGTCGAAGATGTGAAAGATGGGGAAGTCGTAAAAATTGCATTAGATTTGGCAAAAACATATACAGAAGAGGAAATACAAAACTTTAGTGACTCTTTGCAACAGGTGTTTAAGGATAATGAGTTCTCCTATCCTACTATCTGGGTTTATGATAAAGATGGAAACTCTGAATTGATAACTTGGCAACAAGTTGATGACTATAGCGATTGGTATGTTGAAAATCCTAAAATTTTATTCTCAGATACTAATAGAGAAATGTATAAAGTTTCCAAATATTATATGACAGACAATGGCAATCTATATATGATTTCTCATAATAGCTCATTAGGTGAAGATGGATTGTTAAATTTCATTTATTTAACATATCCAGGTGGATCTGTTGATGGATTTTATAATTACAACAAGTATTGTATGAATTATGAAACTCAATTCTATACGAGATATAAATATGGAAATAGCGATATATTTAGAAACGGAATATCGTGGCCATTAACCAGTGGTGACAGTAGTGGATTCTTTATATTTAAAGCAAGTATGTCTAGGCCTAATAATAAAACAACTTATTTCAATGAAGCATGTAAAGTTGTATTAGGAGGAGGTCAAGACTTATACGATAGAGGAGTAGATACTGAGAAAAAAGTTGGCGAATTTAAAATAAATTAAAAAGGGCTAATGTTAGCCCTTTTTATTATATATGATCACTATAGTTTGACAATCTATAATAATTTGTGGTGTTGAATGATGTAAGATCTTCATAAGTGGTTTTGAATTCGTCAAGATTTAGCGGAGTGCTTCTATTGATATATTTTGCGGTGAATATATCGGAATATTTAAATCCAGCATTTCGTGCGGGTTTTAATTTTAGTATTCGTGCTCTAGGCGTTGATATGATTTTATATGGATTAGGATAAATTTTTATCGATAATGATTCTTCATCATAATCTAATAAGTCAAACGTTGCTTCTGAATTTCCCAAAATGTTTAACATGTCTATGTCGTCTTTAATATCTTGTAATAGAACGTTATATGTTTCAACATCGATTTTCGTGAAACTTTCTACTTTAGCATCTTGCAAATTGTCCAACTCTTGAATAAAGAATCCAGATTGAATGTATGACCCTTTATGTAACATATATAACTCATCATATTCTTTATCTGTTAGATTATAACTCAACAAATAATTTGCATAATAGTTGTCTGGAGAGTGTTGGGTTTCTGCCTTTACTGACAAATACAATTTGTTTTTGTTTTCGTTCTTAACATATGCCATGCATTCACATTTTAAAGTTTCGTTTTTATATGCTGCAACATCATATCCGTTTTCTTCAAGAAATCTATATGGAATGTTTTGCACAGATTGGTCTAAAACGAAATCTTTTTTGTGACTTTCAAGCAAATCATTATAGTAGCTCTTTTTCAAAACGTTTTGGAGGATTTGGCTGTATTGGCTGTATGGGTCGGTGGGGTCGGTGTTGTTGCCGCCATTGCCGTTGTCGGTTGGGCCGGTTATGGTGTGGTCGGGGTCGTTGGGAGTGTTTGGATTTGTTGCAGGGCGGCACGCAGTTGCACCAACCGCGATGGTCAATCCCATTGCAAATGCCAAGCCAGATTTAACAATTTTGCTTTTTCTAACCGTTTCCGCAAAATGTTTCAATTTTTCACTCAATTTTGATATTAAACTCATATTTCTCTCCCTTATTTTTTTTCATTATAGCACTCTAAAAGTGGCTTGTCAACCCCCAAAAGGATAAAATTTTGCGTGTAAAATTAAAAATTTTGCGTTTTTGTCGAAATTTTGCCTTCTGTCATACACTGTCACCCTGAGCGTAGCCGAATGGGTCCCCTAAGTGTCATACCGACCAAGTGAGCAAGGCGAACGCGCGGAGTGTATCCCTCAATCCTCTTTTATATAACTTTTAAAGAGTTAATGAAATGCTCTTTAAAAGTAAGAGGAGTGCCCGCCGCTATCGGGGTCCCCACAAGAACTAGTTTCGAAGTGGGGTTATTATGCTACAATTGCGAGTTCACGAGCAATTTAGCAATAAGGCGTGGCACGACGAGATACACTCGACTCCGCTACGCTTCGCTCGGTATGACATGTGCCGCCGCTCCACTTAGTATGAACATAAAAATTTTCAAAAAATTTGTGGAAAGGGCTTGACAGCGGCGTTTTTATTGTGTATAATAGCGCTAGTTAAATAAAAAATCTTGCCAAAGACCACAAGTGCCTTGCGCGTAAAACTTATGTTGCTTGTGTAGGAGAGAAAAGAATGTCGAAATATTTGAATTCCTTTTGTCTTGGCAAAAGGGATTTTTATTTACAAAGCAAAATGGCCAACGATTTTGCATTTTAGCATAAAGGAGGATTTAAAGTGTCAGCAAATTTAGAACTCAAAAAGAGTGCGGTAGAAGAAATCAAAAAGTTGATTTCCGATTCGAAATCGATTGTTTTGTTGGACTATCGTGGCATAACGGTTAGCCAAGACACGGCTTTGAGAAAAACTCTCCGTGACAACAGCGTTGTTTACAAAGTCATCAAAAACACATTGTTCAAAAAGGCTTGCGAACAACTCAACATCACCGGGTTTGACGAAGCTTTGAACGGCACAACCGCTTTTGCATTTGGATTTAATGATGAAACAGTGGCACCAAGGCTAATTAAATCTGCCATGAAGGACTATCAAACTTTGAAAATCAAAGCAGGTTACTATAATGGCAATGCAATTAGCGAAAACGAAGTTGTTACTCTTGCATCAATTCCAAGCAAAGAAGTGCTTGTTGCGAAATTACTATATGTCCTCAATGCACCAGTTTCAAGTCTTGCTCGTGCATTTAAAGCAATCGCAGATAAAAAGGCTTAACACGAAAAGAGAGCATCTTTCTCGTAATTTAAATTTAAAAAGGAGAATATAAACAATGGCAAAATTAACTAATCAAGAAATCATTGACAGCGTTAAGGAAATGACAGTTGTTGAACTTAACGAACTTGTTAAAGCATTAGAAGAAGAATTCGGCGTTAGTGCCGCAGCAGCAGTTGTTGCTGGTCCAGCAGCAGCCGGCGAAGCAGCTCCAGCCGCTGAAGAAAAAACTGAATTTAACGTGATTTTGAAAGAAGTTGGCGCAAACAAAATCGCAGTTATTAAGGCAGTGCGTGAAGCTACTGGCTTAGGCTTGATGGAAGCCAAAACTTTGGTTGAAACTCCAAATTCAACCATTAAAGAAAATGTGCCAGTTGCAGACGCAAAAGCTTTGGAAGAAGCTTTGAAAGCTGCTGGTGCAACAGTTGAACTTAAATAATTCTTTATGCGAAAAAGCACACCTTTGGGTGTGTTTTTTATTTTGTTTTTTTATTTTAAATTTTAATTTTTATAATTTAAATGCGATTTTTTATTTTAATTTATTTTGCTATTTTATAGGCACAAATTTATCATTAATATAAATGAAAAATTTTTTAATTTTTAAAATTTTAATTGAATTTTTCAATATTTTTTTAATTTTTAACGCAATTTTTTTAATTTTTTAAAATTTTTTTATTATTTTTTATTTTTATTTTTATTTTTTTCTTGGTCTTGATTTCCAATTGCGTGGGCAACGGTGAGAACATAAATCGCTTTTGCTTTGGCGGATTTTAAAATTTTGCTGATTTCGTTCGCAGTTGCGCCCGTTGTGTAGATATCGTCAATTAGCAAAATCGTTTTGTTTTCAATGTCCTTTTTAAAATCTTTGTTTATCGCGTAAACATCTTTCACATTTGCTTGCCTTTCCTTAATCGTGAGCGCAGTTTGGCTCGGATTGTCCTTAATCTTTTTAACCGCCTCAACATATGGCAAATTGAAATTTCTTGCAACCACTTCCGCCAACAATTTTGCTTGGTTGTAGCCGCGAGATTTTTCGCGCGCTTCGTGGAGCGGAACAGCACAAACGACTTCGGGCGAAATGTCCCACCTCGCGAGATAGTCAGAAAGAAACTCGCCAAGCGGCTCGCACAAAAATTTTTGATTGTGATATTTGTAGTTATGGATCGTTGTCACGACATCGCCAGTATATTCAAAAATGCTCCTCGCCATAACAAAATCATAGTTGTTCGCATTGCAAAAGGCACAAACGCCCTCTCTTTCCACCGGCATTGGCGTTCCGCAACGCTCGCAATAAGTTTTTATAAATGGCAGACTATTCAAACAATTTTGACAACAATCATTATGCTCCTTGCCATTTAATTCCTCGTCACAAAAAATGCATTTTACATGACGCGGAAAGAAAATATCCAAAAGATATTCCTTGCACCTATTAACTTTTTTCTTTTGTAAGCTCATTTTGAATTTTTAAGGTCTTTCACAAATTTCAAAGTTCTCTCTAATTTATCTTTTGGAAAACTTTGAATATTGTTATAAATTTCCACAATTAAGTCGTTTTCATTTTTATTTTGCGCGTAGTCATAATCGTCATAAAGCATATTGACATTAACGCCCAAAATGTCCGCAATCTGTTTCAACAAATTAGAATTTGGAAACAAACTTCCCCTTTCATAACGTGAAAAAGTTGAAGTTTTAACACCGATTTTGCTGGCTATATCTTTTTGCGTTAAGCCCTTTAACTTTCTTATTTCTTTTATTCTCATATCAATTCTTATCTTTTAAATATCCGTCAATGATGCCAAAAATTCGTTCCGCATCTTTTGGTGGAAGATTTTTTATTTTTTCAATTATTTTTCTATTCCATGTGTCAAATTTGCGCAAATCCAACATTGGAGTGTCGGCTTCAATCAACTCATCAACACTTATTCCAAATACTTTTGCTAATGCTATAAGTGTTTTGATGTCAGGCTCCGCCAAATCGTTTTCATATCTATAAATTGATGTTTGGGAGCAGTTGACTTTTTGAGCCAATTCTTGTTGAGATAACCCTATTTGATTTCTTAATTCTTTAAGTTTCATTAGAAAAAATTATAGCGAGCATAAAATTTTAAAACACTTTATGCATAAAAAATTTGTCTCGCAACACTTAAATAGTGTTAATTTATGCTCAAATCGTGTTAAAAAATAATGTTTCAAACGGATAAAGTTTTAAAAAACAGCCTATTGGCTGTCTTTATAATCTATTTATGTTTTTGCTAACTCCTCAAAAGCTTTTTTGTGCTCCAAAAGTATACGCAATGCAATAAGTTCTAGTTTTTCGTTTTCTTCCTTTTTGAAATCGTCAAACTTCGTTATTGCATAAACCGGCTTGTTGTTTTTTAAAATTATAACTTTATCTTCTTTTTCTAAAATTTTAACTACTTTTGAAAAGTTTTTGTTTGCGTCTGTTATAGAAATCATTTCTTTTTCATTTATTGTCATAATACATACTCCTTATAATATTATATCACAATTCTAGGATAAATTCAACCTATTTTGAAAAGTTTTTATAAAAATTTATTAGTTGTTAAATTCTTGGAGTAAAAAGTCTTTGAGCATGGTGTAGCGTTTGGCGGTGTAGTTATTGTGAATCATGCGGGCGAGAGTTTGCTTTCCGCCAATGAGAACGACCGCTTTTTTGGCTCGCGTTATTGCGGTGTAAAGTAAATTTCGCGTGATTATTATTGGAGCACCTGGCACAATTGGAATGACAACGCAATCAAATTCGCTGCCTTGGCTTTTGTGGATTGTTATTGCGTAGGCGAGCGTGATTTGATATAGGTCGGCTGTGGTGTATCGGCAAATTTTTCCGTCATCAAAGCGGATTGTAACTTCGTGGGTGTCGGGTTCAATTTGGGTGATGTAGCCAATGTCGCCATTAAACACGCCCGTGCCTTTTTGGCTCATGCCATTTTGTTCATATTTGGTGTATTCCATTTCGTAGTTGTTGACAGTTTGCATAATTTTGTCGCCAACATGATATTTTGTGAACTCGCTTGTGAGCTCAATTCCGCTGTAACTTGGGTTGATTGTCATTTGCAAGCGCTTGTTGAGGTTGTCAATCCCGCAAGGGCCCGCCTTCATTGGAGCGAGAACTTGAATTTCCTCTGGCCTGTATCCAAAATATTTTGGAAGTCGGGTCGTCACCAAATCCACAATCGTCTCGCTGTTCGAAACAAGGTCGCCGCCTTGCTCGTAGAAAAAATCCTTGCTCGAATTGTTGAAAATTGGCATTTTCCCGCTGTTAATTAGGTGGGCGTTTGTGATGATTAAGCTATCGTTATCCTGCCTATATATATTAATAAGCTGGGTGGTATGAATTTTTTTGCTTTCAATCAAATCCCTAAGCACATTGCCCGCACCTACGCTTGGAAGTTGGTCCTTATCCCCAACCATAATTAGCCGCGTTGTGCTTTTTAGCGCTTTCAAAAGATGATAAAATAGCCCAACATCCACCATGCTCATTTCGTCCACAATGACAACATCGGCGTCGAGCGGATTATTTTCGTTGCGGTGGAAAATGCCTTCGCCGTCTGTCGCATTAACTTCGAGCGCGCGATGAATTGTTTTGGCTTCAACGCCGCTGCTTTCGGTCAATCGCTTGCTTGCTCTGCCCGTTGGAGCGCAGAGCAGAACTTTTTTGTTTTGCTGCTTAAACATTTCCAAAATGCATCTAACAATTGTGGTTTTCCCCGTGCCTGGTCCGCCCGTTATTATGCACGCGCCATTTGTAAGCGCGGCAAGCACAGCGTCCGTTTGCTCGCCATTTAGGACGATTTTGTGAATCCGTTGATAAAAGTTGATGTTGTCGATAAAATTGAACTTTTCGTCAAACTTATTAAAGGTCAATTTATATAATTTTTTGGCGGAATATAACTCTTGATAATAAAACTTTGTCAGCATGCAAATGTCAACGCCCGCGAAGGAAAAATTTTTAATTCCACCCTCAATTTGCAAAAAATCTATGCATTTATTCACATTTTGCTTGTCATTTTCGCTGTAATTTAAAATTTCTATACAATTTTCAATCAAGTTTTCGCGTGGAAGGAAGGTGTGGCCCTCTCGCTCGCTTGCTGTTTTTAGAGTGTAGATGAGCCCGGCTTTAATTCGATTTTCGCCATACATATCCACGCCAAGTTTAAGCGCAATTTTGTCCGCTGTGGTGAAGCCAATTCCGTCCACATCTTCAACTAGTTGATAAGGGTTGTTTTTCACCATTTCAATGGTTTTGTCCTTATAGATATTGTAAATTTTTATTGCCATGTTTGTTGTGATGAAATGGGCTTGCAAAAACATGATTGCGGACTGCATCTCTTTCATTTCGTTATAGTTATTTGAAATTTCAATCGCTTTTTGCTTTGAAATGCCGCGAATTTTGCTTAGTTTCATCGGGTTGAATTCCAAAACTGAGAGCGTGTCCGACTTAAATTCTTCCACAATCTTTTTTGCGGTTGCAGGACCAATGCCATAAATAAGCCCGCTTGCAAGATATTTTTCAATGGCGGGCAGGCTGGTTGGCTCAACCACTTTTAGTTCATTTATCTTAAATTGTTCGCCAAACTTTTTGTTTATAACAAATTCACCATCAAGTTCCAAAGTTTGGCCTTCATAAACTTCGGGAGCGTTGCCAACCGCGGTGAGTTTTTTGTTGTTGTATAAAAGATTTATTACGGAATAGCCATTTTCCGCATTTCTAAACACTATATTTTCAACGCTTCCTGTAATTTTCACGCTTCTATCTTACAACAAAATTAAAAATATTTCAACTTTTTATGTTGACATCTTTATAAAAATTGATAAACTTTCGCCAAGTTTAGAATATAGATAATATACCTCTTATAACTAAAATTAAAATGAAGGAATATATACTAATAATTGTTTTACCATGGGCGATTTTGGCATAAATGGCACTCGGCTTTTCCAAAATTGCCAAATTTTTAAAAAAATTGAAAAAATTTTCAAAATGGGTATTGACAAAATTTTGGTTTTGGTTATAATATGTGTAATTAACCTTGAAAATTGGGGGAGAATATGAAGAAATTTTTAATCTTTCTTGTTGCAATCGTGGTCGTAGTTTGCGTTGGGCTAACTACATACTACTTTTTGCGCAATGATGAAGTTATTAACTTCACAACAAAGGAAATCTATTGCAATATTGGCGAAACGATTCCTGTTAGCGAACTTGGGCTTTCCGTTCGCAAAGCAGACAAAAGGACTACATATGACTATAACGCCGGCGGCGAAGAAGTTACAAAGTTCTTAAAATATGATAACGAAAAAGGTTATTATGTTGTCAACAGCGAAAATGGTGGCGATGTTGAACTCGTTATCAAAACTTCAAACAGCAAGTTTGCACAATTCAAAATCTTAGTCCACATTGGTGATGGTAAATCTGAGGCAACTCCTTTTTACATCTTCAGTCAAAGAGATTTGGAAAATATTGGCGAAAAGAATAGGCAAAACAAATATTTCGAATTGAGAAATGATATCGCCTTAACAGCAAACTTTAAGCCAATCGGTCATAACGATTCTGCTAGCGATGAGGGCGGCTATTTGACTTTTGGTGGCCACTTTAACGGAAATGGCTACTCAATCTCTGGCTTGAACCTTACTAATGTTGACGGTCTAACAAATGCGGGCTTGTTCGCAAAAATCGGCCCTAACGCAACCGTTACAGATTTGGTTATTAGCAATGCCACAATCAGCGGTAACTATGCAACTGCTGGTGCACTAACAGGTGACGCACAAGGCAGATTTAGCAAAATCCGCGTTGAAAATAGCAAAGTTGAAAGCACAAATGCTGACGCAACTGTTGGTTCTGTTATAGGAAAATTAAACTATGAAAGCGTTTTGAACAAATCATATGCTAACAAAGTTGATGTTGACTCTAACGGCATTGCTGGTGGCTTGGTTGGTGAAGTTGACCGTGCCACAATCGAAGCATCTTACACAAACGAAGTTAGTGTTGATGGTGATTCTGATAGCATTTTAGGCGGTTTTGTTGGAAAATTCAATGTTTCAAGAGACGCTGCAACAATCCGTCAATCTTATGCCGTTGCAACAAGCGAAAGCGAAAGCTTTAAAGCATTCATCGGCTCAATTTCAGCTTTTGATGACACAGTTTATGCTAAGAGAAGCGCAGCCGTTGATGGCCAAATTTATGAAAACTCTATGTTAAAATACCTTGTTGGTAACTATGTAGAAAACAACAATAAAGAAATCGTTGGCTATGCTGACCAAAATGTTAAAGAATATTTCGAATCTGCAATCATTAACAACCAAGACAACTTCACAAAAACTGGTTTGGTTGATACTGCCAAAGGATTCTACTATGTTGGAACTCCAAAACTTGTTAACGGCAAAAGCGATTTAACAAACTTTGAAGCAAGCGACTATGTTTATTTCGGCTACAGCACAAACAAAAAATTGTGGGACACCACAGTTTGGGCATTTAGAGCACAAGAACGCCCTGAATTGTTAATGACAGATGCTAATGTTTCTGGCGTAACAAGCGCGTATGTTAGCTCAAACATCGAGCAAACTCCAATCGGCTCAGAGCGAGCTGTGAAAGATTTGTTCAAAGGCGACATCGAAGGTCAAAACTACAACCTCTATGTTGCAGAATCTAACGGCGTTTATGACTTCGCCGATGAACCTGCAATAAATGCTCTTCAATTGAAAAATTCAGTTTTGTCTGGTGGCGAACAAGGCGTTACCATCAAAAATCTTAAAGTTAAAGTTCAAGAGGGCACAACTGCAATATTTGCAAAAATCGACAACTCAACAATTGAAAATATCACTTTCGAAAACATAACATTTGTTAACGAAGAGAATGCAAGAGTTGACAACATCGAAAACTTGGCAGGCTTGGCAGGCGAAATTGTATCCTCAAATGCAAATGTTTCATCTTCTATTAACAATGTTAAAATCACATTCGCAGAAGAAATTAGCTTAACAGCAACAAACTTTGGCGGAATTGCAAGCTCTATCGACAACGGCACAGTTATCTCTAACTGCACAGTCGGCAATGCCCAAAATTCTTCCGCATTTGCAATCGAAGCTGGCGCAAGCATCGACTATGTTGGTGGCTTGGTTGCAATCGTAAAATCTGGCACATTAAATAACAACAAAGTTTATGCAAGTTTGAACGGAAACAAAATGGTTGCTGGCTTGGTTGCTGAAAACAACGGAACATTAAATAAAAACGATGTCACCGTTGTTATCAATTCAAGCAAAACTGTAACTGGTTATGAATCCTTAATGGCTGGTTTGGTTGCTCAAAACAACACCAATGCTATGATTCAAAACAGCAGAGCAACAGTTTCAATTTCAATCAATGCTGCAAACAATTTTGTTAAAGTTGGTGGCGCAGTTGCTGTCAACAACGGAACTATCAATGATGTAGTTTTGACTGGTGCTGGAATCAACAACAGCAAAAATGTTGCAACAAACGATTTGTATCTTGGCGGTATTGTCGCTGAAAATAATGGCTCAATTCTTGAAGCTCAAAACAATATGACAAGAGTTGGAACTTTGACCAACAACAAAAACTATTCAGTTGCTGGTATCGTTGTAATCAACAATGGCACAATCAGTCAAGCAACCGCAACTTCTGCTAACATCGAAGGCAACACTGTTGCTGGTGCAGTTGTTAATATGGCTGCTGGCTCAATGGATCAAATCTTTGTTGGTGCAATCAGCTCAGAAAATGGCAAACACATTGCTCAAAACACAATTTATGGCGATAAATATGTTGCTGGCGTTGTATACGCACAAGCAAATGCAACAATCACTAATGTTCAAGCAACAAGTATCGTTAAAGGTGACACAAACGACACTCGCGTTTCATTAATCGCATTGATCTTCCCAGATGGCGCAGTTATTGATCACGCAACAATCAATAGTTCATTCGCTGGCTCTGGCTCATTTTATTCTGAAACTTGGAAAGACTATTCTGCAAACACATCTCTTGGCGAAGTTTGGGGAGGACAAACAAATCGTTCTTATAACCTATACGCTGAAGATGCAGCTTCTGGAACAATGAGGAATATAGTTCTTAACACTGAAAATCTTTCTGGCTATTCTTA
>CANQHS010000020.1 GCA_947623795.1 uncultured Clostridia bacterium
AATAAACAAAGCCAAAACTGCCACTAAAACGATCGTCAATATTGCCCATAAAGGCAAAGCGAGTAACATTGAACTTTTCATATTCCCTCCTATTCGAACCATTTTCTAACCATTATGGTGTGATTTCTTATTTCAACAACCTTGATGTGGGCATTTGATTCAATAAATGAATTTATGGACATAACATCATAGATTTTGCCATTGATTTTGGCTTTTCCACCTAGATTTAAAACACCAACTGTTCTGCCAGATTTTCCAACAAGTTTTCTAAGTGCCTTTTCGGTTTTATCGTAGTCTGTTGCTAAAGTTGATCTGTTTTCAAATAGCCCGGTTGCTCCTAGAATCCCAAATCTGGCGCTAAAGGTCATAAATATGCCTGCAATAAGGAAGAAAGCAAATACGAGCAAGATTAGAACTATCGATTGGGTTACATTCAAGCCATCCACAATTCGAACAACAATGCCGGCAATGGCGGCAACCCCACCCAATATGCCAAAGAAGCCAAATCCGGGAACAAACGCTTCAACTATTATAAACACCATACCACCGCAAAGCAAGACTGCGGGAAGCCAATTCATTTGAGTGAAAATTTCTGCGAATTCCATACTCTCTCCTTGCCCGTATATTAACACCGAATTGCCAGTTTGTCAATACCCTTTTTCAAAATATTTTCTATTTAGTTGACAAATTAATTTAATAATTTTAATATTATTAATAAGGTAAATTATTATGATAGTATGTAGAAATTGTGGGAAACAAATAGATATAAATAGTGAGTTTTGCGAAAACTGTGGAGCCAAACTTGACCTTGACGAAGTCATTTACAAAAAAGATATTGAAAATACAAGGCTGTTGAGAAATAGACGCGATAACATTCGTTTTGCGTGCAATATCTTGCTGACATTTCTATTGCTTATCGGCATAATGTTCACATTTTTATCTTTCTTTCTAACCGAATATCCTAAAATAACAATGGTCATTCTCGCCTTGGTCGTATATCTTATATTCTTTATTGTCTTGATTGTAAAAACTAAGAAGTTATCAAACATTGAAAAAAAACTGCCATAAAGGCAGTTTTTTAATCGCTATTGAGTGCCGCAAGAGCTTGAATGCGATAATCTTGAATTTGACGCTTCCTTTCCAAATATGCATTTGTGATGTCAAGCTTTTTAACTTCTTTTAAATTTGAAACATCGTTGATTTGTTCTTTAACTTGATCAGCCCAACGCCTACGTTCTTCCTTTTTAACAGCTTCAAAGAACTCATCATTTGTGAAATGTGAAACATAGTCATCTGTATCGAATAAAATATTTTCACCTTTCGTCGCATATTCAGTTAGATAGGCCGCAAAGACGCCGCTTGCCATATCTGGTTCATGTTTCCTTGTGTCAGTCTCGTTAAGGAATATATCTAATAGATAGTTGCCATCTGCGCTCGCTGGATTGTCGGTTAATACTACTTTATGAGTTTTTCTTCTTGGATTAACTTTTAAAAACGAATTAAATTCTCTTTTAACTTGCACCTCTTCCCCGGAGATGTTAACAAAAGCACGCATTTTTTTTGATTTTACGCCGGCATCAGAAAAATAGGTCACCTTTTTAGGAAATAAGAGAGGATGTAATAACTCATCACTCAATACTACTTTGCCATCTGGTGTTGTTATGGTGTATTGATATTTGCCATTGTCGAGTTTATTAAGGACGATATGGCGTTCATAGGCATATTCATCATCCCCGACCTTAACTAACTTTTCTGGCTCAGTTTTAGCGATTATGTCAGCCACAGATTTATCAAATGTTTCACCTTCAACTATTCTAATCATAAACTTATTTTCTCCTTTGTTTTAATTATTATAGCAAATTAAAATTTTTTGTCAAGAATTTTAAAATACTTTCACGACTAAATTTCAACACCTAGTTTAATTTGTTGTCTCTGAAATAGTAAAAGAAATATTGTTGAGCATAGCCGGAAAGCTTGCCATAGCGTGCGGTAAGTTCCCTCGTTATCTTCTTGCGGTCGGTGGTTGTCGTGTTGGTTAGGCGATTATAAACTTTGTTTATCCAAGTGTCCACAGGGAAAACATTTTTAACGCCTAGGCCAAACAGCATGATGCAATTTGCAACCTTTTCGCCAACGCCCTTTAAGGAAACTAAAAATTTGAATTGCTCATCGCTACTCATCGATTTTAAATTTTCGATGTCCTGTTCAGTTAAGCGCTGCACGGTTTCAAACATTTGTTCTGCCCTATAACCCAATCCAGCAGTTCGAAAATCTTGCACGCTCGCGCGTTTTAGCTGCGATAAAGTTGGAAATGCATAATAGTTGCCACAATTGTCGCCAAATCGAGAGCAGAGATATTCGATTGACTTTTTGATTCTTCCAATGTTGTTGTTGGCAGAGATCATAAAACTGATTAGCATCTCATATGTGTCATTATTGATAATCCTTATGCCCGAGCCATAGTCGACCGCCTTAGATAGAAATTTATCTTTTTTAAGTTGTGCTTTAATTTTTGAATAGTCAGTTGACAAATCAAAAAAGTTATAAAAATAATTTATGTCTTTAGTTTCAATCTCTATTTTGTCATTATCCCAAGTTAAAATTGCCTTCCTATTTTGCGAATAGACGACGGCACTATTGCCATCGATTGTGTAGCGAAAAATTTGTCCGCAACTTAGTGTCTGCAAAACATCAAAATCTTGCGGGTTGGTTATCTCTATTTTGTTTTGTTTAAAATCAATTTTCATATTCTCTCTTTTGTCAATTTATAGACGGCAACACTGCCATATTTTTTTCTCGTTGTTGTTATGTCGTATTTAGAAAAATCAAAATCGTTCTCCGCACTTGTTTCAAAGATAATAATTCCGCTGTCGGTCAACAAGTTGTTCTTTAAAATGTAGTCAATTGCTTGCAAGCCCAAATCCGAATTGAAAGGTGGGTCGAGCAAAACGATATCGAACTTCTCTTTTGTGTTTTTTAAAAATGCAAGTGCATCGCCATAAATTATTTCATAAGGCTCAATTACTTTTGACAAATTTTCTTTTATCAAATTGATTGCTTGTTTGTTGCTGTCAACAAGATATGTCTTTTTTGCACCCCTTGAGATTGCTTCCAAGCCCAATGCTCCCGTGCCAGAAAAGAGATCTAGCACAACCGAATCCATAATATCAAATTGAATCAAACTGAAAAGAGACTCTTTCACTCGATCCAAAGTTGGACGAGTGGAAGATATATCAAACTCTTTCAATTTCTTTCCGCGATATTTTCCTGCCACAACTCTCATAGGAATATGATAACACATTTAAAAAAAATTGTAAACAAATGAAAATCGTTTACAACTTTTTTGCAATAAAAAATTCCCTGATGGGAACTTTTTATTATTTAGATTTTTTTGCTGGAGCTTTTTTTGCTGCTGGTTTTGCTGCTGTCTTAGCAGCAGGTTTAGCTGCAGTTTTGGTAGCTGGTTTAGCTGCTACTTTTGTTGCAGGTTTCTTAGCAGCTGGTTTTGCAGCAGTCTTTGTTGCAGGTTTAGCTGCGGTTTTTGTAGCTGGTTTAGCTGCTACTTTTGTTGCAGGTTTTTTAGCAACAGTTTTTGCTGCTGGTTTTGCAGCGGTTTTAGCAGCTGGTTTAGCTGCTGGTTTAGCTGCAGTTTTTGTAGCAGGTTTTTTTGCTACAGTTTTGACATTCGCTTTTTGTACTTTTTTCTCCATATTATCCTCCTTTTGTACTTCATCAGCATTTGTCTCTGGAACGATGTTCTCTTCCATCTGTTCGCTCTCCACTGCAAGAACTTTCTCTTGGAAATCGGACATCATTTTTTTGTCTCTTCTATCCATAAGAACAAGCACCACAACAAGAGCAATTATGATGGCAGCAATGATAATAACAATCCACCACCAATTTTGAGAAATAAATTCCATCATATGAGTCTCCCCCTTAAAAGTATATTAGCATTTTAACACTATCAAATTTAAAACACAAACGATTTTAAATACTTTTTACAAAATTTTTTAAAATTTTTTAAATTTTTTTTATTAAATATAATATTAGCACCCCTATGCCGACACCAAACGAACCATTTTTTAAATTTCCAAGCCAACAAGATAATCAATGCTGACACCAAAATATTTCGAAAGTGCGATTAGTGATGACATGCCAGGCTCTCGCAATCCATTTTCCCACAAGCTAATCACTCCCTTGCTCACTCCAATTTTTAAGGCGAGTTCCGTTTGCCCTATTCCATTTTCTTGTCTTAAACTTTTCAAGATGTCTTTAAACATATTTTTATTTTTCATATAAACATTTTCTAACAAATGTAAGATAAACAATCGGCTTCTTACTTTTGTAATAAACATTTTACAACATAGAAAAAGAATCCACAATAATTTGAAATAAAAAACAAAAGCGGAGTGCTTTTGCTTTTATAACAATATGCAAAGTATTCCGCCTTTGCCTTCGTTCACAATTCTTGAAAGTGTTCTTCTTAGTTTGTTTTGAAGGTTGATTGGCATCGAATTTAGTTTGGTGCTCAACCCATCTCGAACTAGGCTTTCAAGTGATTTGCCAAACATATTTGTCTTGTATATTTCTTGCGGATTGTTTTCGAATTGTTGCATTAAGTTTTTAACAAGTTCCTCGCTCTGTTCATAGCCGCCAACGATTGGGCTAACTTCCGTTTCAACATCAACTCGCATAATATGCAAACTTGGTGCTTGCGCTTTTAGGCGGACACCACATCTTCCACCCTGGCGAACTAGTTCGGGTTCTTTAAGTTCCATCTCGTCCACACCAGGCACAACAATGCCATAGCCGGTTTCGTTAACTTGGTCGAGAGCAGATGCGATTTTGTCATATTTTTGTTTTGCATGTGTAAGGTCTTTAAGGCAATTGACAAGTTCATAATCGTCCTTAATCTCTGTGCCGCATTGGTCACTTAAAACGCGATAGAACAAGCCTTCTTTTGGCACAATTTCAAATGTAACGGCACCACTCCCAAGTTCGATGTCGCTATTTAAAATTGGCTCAAAACTTTCGCTGTTTTCAAACAGCACATTGTTAGGGTCATACTCGCCCACCTTCAAACTATTTCCAACCGCGGTTGAAACTGTGTCCAATATCTCTTTGATGGTGGCATTATCTTCGCTAAGCGGTTTTAGCCATTTTGGGATTTTTATGTTTACCACTTCAAGTGGGAATTCTTTTAAAATTTCGCTCATGATTCTATCAACATTTTCCTTTTCTAATTCATTGACGTTTATTGGAATAACTGGCACGCCATATTCTTCTTGCATGCTCGATACAAGAGAAGCTGTTTCATCATCTTTTGGTTTGGTGGTGTTAAGCACAACAACAAACGGTTTGCCCGTAAGTTTTAGGCTTTCAACCGTGCGATGTTCTGCGTCAACATAGTTCTTGCGTGGGATGCTTGTGAAACTGCCATCTGTGGTCAACGCAATTGCGATTGTGGAGTGATCTTTTATGACTTTTTCAGTGCCGATCACTGCCGCTTGAACGAACGGAATTGCTTCGTCGCTCCAAGGCGTTTTCACAAGGCGCGGTTTGTCGTTTTCAGTTGCCCCGGTTGCGCCTTCCACCATAAATCCGACACTATCAATTAGCCTAACAGACATGCTTGTTGAGCCAATCTTAACTTTGACCGCTTCAGCTGGGACAAACTGAGGTTTGGTTGTCATAACCATAGTGCCTTCGCTCGCTTGCGGAAGTTCATCGTTAGCGCGCGTTCTATCATGTTTGTTCGAAATGTTTTGAAGCACAAAATTTTGAATAAATTTTTGAATAAAGGTAGATTTTCCGCATCTAACTGGCCCTACCACACCAATATAAACATCGCCGTTAGTGCGTTTTGCAATGTCAGAATAGATGCTTGATGTTTTTTCCATTATTCCCTCCAATCTAGTCTAACTTATGATTGAAGGAATTAAAATATAACCAAAACGAGAACAAAATTCTATATAATATATATACCTTATTATATATAGGTCTAAAATGAAAAAAGCGGAACTAGTTTCCGCTTGTGCCCGTGCTGGATTTATCGCCAAGGTTAAAATATTTTAGAATTTCGCTTAGCTCCATTGTTGGATGCAGAGCCTCGTTAAAATCAAATCCGCTTGAGGAGACATTGTTCATCAAGTCCTCACTAGGGCCGCCACGCTTAACATCTCCACCAACTTTTTTGCTATCAAAACAATCTATAATATTACGCAAGAGTTTTTTAATTGGGTCGTCAACCACGGGCTGTTTGATGTTCACATTGTTGATTTCGTTATCTTTTTCATTAAGGTTATTATACACCATTGTTCTAAACTTTTCACTCATGTCCTTTAAAACGGGATCTCTTTTTAGTTCTGGATAGCGGACATAAAGTTCGTTTATGATTTGTTCCATTCTTAAATACATAAGTCTGCTTCGCTGAATATCTAACAAATACAACTTCTTTCGGCTAGTTTCAAGTTGATTGGCATGCTCCATGCTGGCAATGATGGCGCTGGAAATGGATTGCTCCTTCTTCTTATAATCTTCCACAATAGCACGCAAGCGAGAAATTTCTTGGCGTTGGTCCGCCACCGTTTTAGATAGTTCATTTATTCTTTCTTCGTCGCTCATTTATTTCTCCTTTTATAAATCAAAATGTTAATTGCAAAGTAAAGCACGAACCAGGCGATGCATAAGCCGATTGTCCACCACAAGTTAAGGATGTTTTGCACAAACAATAGTAAAATTGCGCCAAGACCAATGAACAGCACAAACAATTTTGCTTGCAATCTATCTTTAAAGTAAATGGCAGTAATTAAGCTTGCAATTGCCAGCGCGAACAGATAGTATGGCCAAGCTAGGTTATAAACTTTAAGTTTGCTGAACTTGTCCAAAAAGAATAGCACAAAATTTATTATTCCGCAAAGCGAAAACGCAATGCCAATGAACAAACTGCTGTCTATTTTTAACGAAAAGGCACGAACAATGAGCCAAATGCCAATAACAACAAGGGTTATTGGGAAACTAATTCGGAAAAATTCAAAATCAATTGGCAAAAAATCCAAAGCGAAGCAAATCACATTCACAAACAAACAAGAATAATATAGAATTTTAGATTTTTTACCCAAAATAGCTCCTTTTAACTTTTCCTTTTCTTTAATTTTATTTTAACCAAATTGAAAATCAAAATTCCTACGCCAATTAAGAACATAAGGATGCTTATAACTTGTGAGATTCGAACATTTGAACTGCCAACGAACAAACTATCTCCCCTAATACTCTCTATTATTGCCCTACCAAAGCCATACCAAACAAGATATGTGGCAGTTGGGGTGAGTTTATGCTTGGATTTTATAAAAGCGAGCAAAACGAACACAAAGCCAATCAAGTTCCACAAACTCTCATATAGGTTGGTTGCAAGATGCCAATTATAGACTCCCGAGCCTTCATAAGTTTCCACCTGCATTGCAAAAGGAAACCATTGAAGATTTGGGTCGGTCACCAAATTGCCATAGCAGCATTGAGAGAAAAAGCAGCCAACTCTCCCTATTGCTTGCCCTAGTATAAGCGCCGGCACGCAGATGTCGAAAAGGTCTATTAATAACCTTATATTTTTCTTGATTGCACAAAAGATCAAAACGCCAACAATTCCGCCAATCACTCCGCCAAGGATTGCCAGCCCTCCATCCTTGAAATTGAAAAATTGACCGATTGGGACACCATAAAAAATGCAATAATACACTCTTGCGCCAATAACCGCAAGCGGCAAGCAAATTAGAGCGAGAGTTATTATATCATCCGTTTTAAAGCCTCTTTTTTTAGCAAGTTTGCAAGCAATCAAGATGCCAATCAACATTGCCACCGCAATCAAGATGCCATAAAACCTTATTTCATAATTAAAAACATAAAATCCCTTTGGTGGGACGGTGTATGAATGCATAATTTTATTTTAGTTTAAAATCAAAAAAAATGCAACTAAAATTTTTGAATTTAGAAAAATCGACGAAAATCACTTTAGCCTAAAATTTTTCATATAAGATAAAAAAGTTATTTTCCCTTTGATTTTTATTTTTAATATGTTATTATTTTATAGGAGATTTAATGAAATATTTTGGAACGGACGGGATACGCGGCATAGTTGGCAAGTGTATTAATAAGGATTTGCTTAAAAGAATTAGTTTTGCCCTAATTAAGTTTTACAACAAACATAAACTAAAGCGAATCTTGTTAGTAGGCAACGACAGCCGAGAAACGAGCGACTATATTTTGACCGCGATGGCAAGTTTTCTTTTAAAACATGGCATTGAAATACATAACTTGGAGATGTGTTCTAGCCCAGCGCTAGCATATATTTGCAAAAAATACAACTATCCGCTTGCAATGATGATTAGCGCTTCGCACAACCCTTGCGAATATAACGGAATCAAGTTTTTTAATTTTAATGGCGAAAAAATTAGCGATGAAACCGAATTTGAAATGGAAAGTTATATGGATAGGCATTTTCGTGTGCCCGTGAAATATGCTAATTTAATGGACAAACGAAGTATGCTTTCCGACTATATAAATCATTTGAAGGAACTAAAGAAGTTTGACATCGATTGCATTTTCGATTGTGCTTCGGGTGGAGCAAGTGAAATTGTGAAGGCGTGCTTCCCTCAAAGCAAAAAAATCAATTGCTCGCCTTCAGGAAACAACATCAATAAAGATGCTGGCTGCACGCATATTGAAATGTTAAAACAACTTTGTCTGTCCGAACATAAGATGGGCTTTGCCCTAGATGGCGATGCGGATAGAATTTATGCAGTGACTGAAAATGGCGAGATTGTTGACGGGGATAAAATTTTATATATACTCTCTAAATTCTATCTTCATAAAGGCGAAAGTTTAATCGGAACAATTTACTCAAATATGGGATTAGAAGACTCGCTAAGGCGGGAAGGCATCCACCTTGTTCGAGCTGATGTGGGAGATAAAAAAGTTTTTGAACAGATGAAAAAAGTTCAGTCCAATTTGGGCGGTGAATTTTCTGGCCATATAATAATTAAGCAACTGACCAACACGGGTGATGGCATATTGACAGCCATTGCACTATTAAACATTATGGGGTCAACAAAAATGAATCTAAGCGCGCTTTTAAAGGACTACATTGAATACTATCAAGCGAGCGACAATCTGAAATTGGACCACAAATTTGAATTCTCAGACCAACTTAAAAATTTGGTTGACGAGCATTTGAAATCTGGCACACGAATCATAATTAGACCGAGCGGAACAGAGCCTGTGCTTAGAATCATGGTGGAAAATAAAGATAAAGAAAAAGCCATAAAAATTTTAGAAAACATCAAAAATCACATCGAAAATATGTGATTTTTCGTTTTTTTAGATTGTTTTTTTAAATTTTCAAAAATTTTTCCTTCTTTTTTTATTTTGATTCATTCTCTCTATTCGTTTGTGTTTTCAACTTTTTTATGTTAAAATAAATTTATTATGGATTATGTTTTAGATAAAAGTTGGAGCGAAAAACTTTCCACCCGCTTCGAATTGGATTATAAGAGAAAATTGTTTGGTTGGCTAGATAACGAATATAGAACGAAAATTGTTTACCCACCCAAGCAATTGATTTTTAACGCGCTCAATCTAGTGCCAATAAATAATGTTAAAGTGATTATTATTGGGCAGGACCCATATCATACACAAGGTCAAGCGGACGGGCTTGCGTTTAGCTGCCACAATGGAACGCCGCAACCTAGCCTTAAAAATATTTTTAAAGAAATTAGTGATGACTTACATATTGAAATGAGCGGCAATACAGATTTGACCGCTTGGGCAAAACAAGGAGTTCTGCTCCTTAACACCAGTTTGACAGTTATTGAGCATCAACCTGCCAGCCACGCAAACGAACTTTGGCACACTTTTACAACTGAAGTGGTTAAAATTTTGAACGAACTTAACCAGCCAATTGTGTTTATGCTTTGGGGGAGCCACGCAAAATCATTTTTGCCACTACTCAACAACCCTAATCACCTAATTTTAACTTCCGCCCACCCTAGCCCACTTTCTGCGTACAGCGGATTTTTTGGCAACCACCACTTTAGCAAATGCAACGCCTTTTTAACTGAACATAACTTAACGCCAATAGATTGGAGGATTTAATGATAAATATTAATGAATTAAAAATTAAATCACTTGATGAAATTAAGTCGTTTTTAAAACAAAATGGCAGTGTTTTTGTTGAAAAGCTTGGCAACAAACTAAAAATTCAACACTTGTATGTTTCCGATGGAGATGTCAAGTCACTTGAAATTTCTAACATGTTAAAATTCAAGCAAATAAAAAAAGATGTTTGGTTTTTGGAATACACAAGAGATTATGTGAATAACATCTGCTATTATTTTTTTAAAGATTGCGAAAATTTGAAAGGCACAGACAGAGAAAACCACATAATTGATGACCCTTATGCTAAAAACAAACTAAATTTTTATGATGAAAACGGAACAATTTATTTTTCCCAAAGTTATATCTTGCCAATTTCCAAAATTCCTAATTTCTGCTTAAAAACAGAAACGCATAAAGTAAATAGTGCGATTTTAAAAAGAGACTATGAAGTTTTGCTGGCTTACCCTAAAAATTTTAGCAAAACAAAAACCCCAAAGTGCCTTATTGTAACCGATGGCGGAGTTTGGCACTATACAATGCGCTTGGCAGAGCAAATTAATGAGATAGATGATTATTTAGTTTGTTTTGTTATGCAACAAGATAGGAATGAAGAATTGCCAAACAAAAATTTTGCCGAATTTATTGCACGCGAACTTACAGCATATTTGGCAGACAAAAAACTTGTTGAGTCTAACAAAAACAATTTGTATTTTTGGGGGCAAAGTTTTGGCGGCCTGACCGCGCTTTATATTGATGAATATTTTAGCGAATTTATTGGCAATGTTATTTGTTCTTCACCTTCGCTTTGGTTTAAAAATAATAAATTTTTGGATTACTATAAAGAAAATGTGCCCAAAACAAACTTTTATTTAAGTTATGGAAATGCAGATTTTAGTGCCATTAAAACCAAAACAAAAAGTTTGGCAGAATATATTGCACCAACCGCCACCACAATTTTTAAGGGCGGGCACGATTATGTAAGTTGGTGCAGTAACTTAAAGACTCTGCTTTGTTTGTTGAAAACAAAAAACATACTTTGACAAATAAGTTTTTTTGTTTTGTTTTTTAAAAATCTATTGACTTTAAAAATTTTATTGTCTATAATTTAGTTATGAGTTTACTTGAATTTATTATTGCAGTTGTAATTATTGGAGTTAGCATTCTACCAATCAAATTGTAGAAGGTGTTTTGATGCAAAGGTGTCAGCACTTTGGCTGGCATTTTTATTTTAAGGAGAATTAGATGGAAAAAGAACAAGGCAATTTAGATTATGTGAAAATGGAAGAAGGAGTGCTTGATTTTTGGCAATCACATGATATTTTTGAAAAATTAAAGGCCAAAAACAAAAAGACAGGCAAGTATTTTGCAACTCTTGATGGTCCGGTTACAGCAAATTACGATATGGGCTTGCACCATGCTTATAACCGCACATTTAAAGATGCAATGTTTAAATTTAACGCGCTTTGCGGGTGCGACCAGCATTTCCAAAACGGATTTGACTGTCACGGCTTGCCGGTTGAACAACGTGTTGAGCGCGAGTTGGGCATTGACAGCAAAAGAGAGATTGAACAATATGGAATTGACAAGTTCGTTGAAACCTGCCTTAAAACTGTTGATAAATACGCAAAATCCATGACAAAATCTTCAATCCGTCTTGGTCAATGGATGAATTGGGATGATAGTTATTTTACAAATAGTGATCACAACATCACTTCTATTTGGTATTTCTTAAAAAAGTGCAATGAAAAGGGTTGGCTTAAACTTTCCCACCGCCCTATGCCTTGGTGCACAAGATGTGGAACTCAAATTGCCGAGCATGACATGGCAAGTGATGGCGTTTATCGTGACGATACCTGCCAAGCGATATTCTTTAAATGTCCTATTTTAAACAGCAATAACGATATGTTAGTTTGGACCACTACTCCATGGACACTATGCGCTAATGTGGCTGTGGCGGTCAATTCTGAAATGAACTATAACATTGTCAAAATCAAATCTTCAAATCGCAACTTGATTGTGCATGCAAACGCAATGAAGGTGCTTAAAGATGATGTTTTGGAAATTGTTAAAACTGTTAAGGGAAGCGAACTCGTTGGCCTTATTTATGAAACACCTTTTAACGAATTAGACGAGCAACAATTTGAGCATAAAATTGTTGCATGGGAGCAAGTTGATGAAACCGAAGGTAGTGGAGCTGTGCACATTGCCCCTGGCTGCGGTGTTGAGGACTTTGAATTGGGCGAACGACTTGGCTTAAATAAAATTGTGCCTATTGATGAAGCAGG
>CANQHS010000021.1 GCA_947623795.1 uncultured Clostridia bacterium
TTCCAGAATTACAAGTTTATTTGGATGGTGATTTGCTTGAAAACGAGCAAGATTATAGGGTAGAGGCTTTAAATATAACTGCACCTGGCAAGACAGCAATAAAAATTGTTGGCACGGGCAACTATCAAGGCACAAGAACAACTTTTTTTGAAGTCGCAAAGGCCAAAGACCCACCAGGCAGAATAAATGAAACGATTGTTGTGTACAATGACAAAATAAATTTAAGTGATATCCCAACTCCTGCTGATTGGCAGTGGGCTAACGAAAACCAAAAACTTGAAAATGGAATTAATGCAGTTTCAATGATTTATGTTGGGAAAGACAAAGATTTTTATCAGAATACAACTTACAGTGTTAATGTTAACAAAATCAATGAAAAGCCACCTGCTGACATTGATATCTCATCAGCAGTAGTGGAAATCATTGATAATTGTGTTTACACAGGAGAACCAATCGTTCCAGCAGTGAAAGTTTTATATGACAGCACCGAGTTACACTTTGGTATCGACTACACTTTAACATTTGAAAACAACACAAATGCAGGAAATGCCACAGTTATTGTCAAAGGAAATGGACGCTATTTTGGTGAAGTAAGTCAAACTTTTGTAATTCAAAAGGCAGAGTGGCCAAAAGAAATGCCAAATCGCACAATTAATGTTAGTTATAGAATTAAAAATCTAAATCAAATTTCGTTAAATTGCAATAATTGGGCATGGCAAACGTCAAATTTTGAATTAAAAAGCGATAATTTTCAAACTACAGCAATTTACACCGGGCAAGATAAAGATAACTATATTAACACACAGATGCAAATAACCATAATTCGAGAGCCACAGTTGCAAATTTCTTCATTAACAGAGTTATTCCTTGACGCAACCTCATTTGTCTATGATGGACACGAAAAAACACCAAATATAATTGCAAAAGATGGAGTATTTGCCCTTGTAAAAGACATTGACTATGAAGTGGAATATAAAAATAACACCTTTGCCGGTCAGGCAAGCGTTATTGTAAAAGGTATAAATGCATATACAGGCACAAAAGAACTCGTCTTTACAATCTCAAAGGCAGAAAAACCGAATGTGGACACAAAAATTCGCATAACTCAAAAAGTAACAAAATTATCGGACATTCCACTACCAGAGGGTTTTGTTTGGGAAAACGAAAATTTGGAAATTTCAGCCAACAAAATCACTGCAAAAGCAATTTATAAAGGCGCCGATGCGGATTGTTATGAAACAAAAGAAATTCTCTTTGAAATTATAATAGAACAACAAGACGAGCCTATGCCAGCCGGAATAATCGCGATAATTATAATCGCACCTGTCGCCATTTCTACAGCTGCTTGTATTGCGCTTGTAATCAATAGACGCAAGCGTAATACGTGGTGGAAAAATAAAGAAAAATAAAAATTGACCATATAAACATTTGCACATAAATTCAAAAAAGAGTAGAATATAAAAACAATCAGGAGGAAATATGGAAAAATCATTAAAGGGTACACAAACCGAGAAAAATTTACAAACTGCTTTCGCAGGTGAAAGCCAAGCAAGAAACAAATATACATACTTTGCTAGCCAAGCCAAAAAAGAGGGATATGAGCAGATTGCAGAAATCTTTTTGCAAACGGCAGATAATGAAAAGGAACATGCCAAACTTTGGTTTAAAGCATTAAATGGCGGGGCAGTGCCAGACACTGTTGCCAACCTTGAAGCAGCCATGAAAGGCGAAAATGAAGAGTGGACAAGCATGTATAAAGAATTTGCAGCAGTTGCTAAAAAAGAAGGCTTTTTGGCACTCTCAAAGCAATTCGAAGGCGTTGCAAAAATCGAAGCTGAGCATGAAGAAAGATTTAAAGCATTGCTCGAAAATGTTAAAAAGAAAAAATGCTTTGTTAAAAAAGAAGTTGTTGTTTGGGTTTGCCGCAATTGCGGACATAAACATGTTGGCAAAGCTGCTCCAGCAGTATGCCCAGTTTGCAATCACCCACAAGCATTCTTTGAAGTTGAAAAGAAAAACTATTAAAATAAAAGCCATAAACATGGCTTTTTTCTTGTCAAAATTATTGCAATAAAAAAACACCTTTAAAGGTGTTTTTTGTTAATTGTTAATCAATAGATGTTCCGTTGTTTAATGCTTCCAAATCTTCTGCATCTAAGCCTTCAGCCTCTTGAGCTTGGTTAGCAGTTTCTGTACTAACTAGTTGGCGTTTAGCACGAGGTCTCTTTGGCTTTTCTGTTTCTATAGCTGCAGTTTGTTCACTTTCCGATTCTGCTTTTGCAGCTTGTTCTTGCTCTGCAGCGGCAGCTTGTTGTCTTTCCAACTCTGCTTGGGTTCTTAATTCTTCCAATCTAGCATTAATTTGGTCAATTATTAGTTGTTTAGCTTCGGCTGTTCTTTTTTGGCTACTTTTAACTCTTGCTCTTTTTGCAAGTAATTGTTTTTCATCCATTTGGTCAATTGGGATTTCTCTAGGAACAGGATTTCCTTTTGGTTTGGCTTCAGTTTCAGCTGGTTTTTCTTGAGCTTTTGGTTGTTCAGCTTGAGCCTCTTGCTTGCTTGCTTTTTCAGCTGGTTGAGCTGGTTGAACATCTGTCTTTACTTGCTCAGTTGCTGTTTGAGCGTTAGATTGTGACTCAAGTGCAGGAGTGGATTCCTTTTCTTCCTTTTTATCTCTTTTAAACAATTTAACAAATCTTTCTCTTATGCCAAGTTTCTTTTCGCTTGCTTTAGTTTCGTTAGCCTCAGTTTGAGATTGATCCTTTGTTTCCTGAGATTCAGTTTCTTGTTTTGCTGTTCTCTTAGCGGGCAAGAATGAACCTTCATTTTGGGCATTTTTAATTTGTTCTGGAGTTAGTTTAATTAATTCACTTTGTTTTTGTCTTAAAACTTCTTTTGCAATAGCCAATTTTGCTTCAAAATCGGCTGACTTATCAGCGCCTTCTAATTTTTTTGTTTCAGCTTGAATGTCGCGAATCTCGCTTTTTTCTAATTTTGCACGGAATTTCTTTAATTCAAGTTCTTCATTTTTTGCTTGTGTATGAACTCTTTTTGCGTCGGCTTTCGCTTGTTCATGAATTGTTTTAGCATCAGCTTTTTCTTGTTCACGAGCTTTTTTGGCATTCTCACGTTGTGCTTTGTCTTTTTCTGCTTGTTTTACACTAATTAAATTTTCAACGATTGCTAATTTGTCTTTATCTTCAGTTGCTAATTTTTTCTTTTCTTTTTCTAGTTTGGCAATGCTTTTATCTTGAAGGCCCTCACGATAATTTCTAAGTTCTTCAATACGAGCTTTTTTTGCATCAGCTGCATCTTTTGCTTGAGTTGCTTTTTCTTCTTTAACCTCGCCTTTTGCCAATTTTTTGATTTCTTTGTGTGAAGCAGAAGTAGGCTTAGTTGTTTTATAGTGTTTTCCAAGTCTTTGAGAGTCGGTGTCGAACGAATCATCTCCGCCGCCCAAAGTGCTGATAGCATTATGTTCACTTACCATTCTTAAAATCAATCTTTCGCCTTGTCGTTTATCTTTATCTATATTTTTCTTAACTTTGCCGTTAAATTTTTTGCCTTTTGGAAGATTTTCTTTTAAGATTGCAATCAAAATATCTTCGTATGCGATTTTCCCTAATTTGTTAGAATCTTTTTGAATTTTCTTTGCCAAAGCTTTTTCGTGGCTTTCAACAAGTTTTTGTTGGCACCAAGTTGTGATTAGTGTTTTGATTGCGTCTAATCTTGCAGCTTGAGCATCAACTTGTGCTTTTTCAGCGCGCAAAGCTTCTAATTCGTTTTTCTCTTTTTTTGTGAGGTTCTTTTTTGCTTGAAGTTCGCCTAAACGAGTAGTGTCAAACACGATGTCTTGACTTTGAGTAGACAAAATTGCAGCAAATTTAGCAACGGCATGAAGCGCATTTCTATTTTGTTTTGATCTAACATAGTTGAAAATTGATTTTGGGTGTTTGGCAATCATTTCATCGCGTTTATCAACAACTTTCAACAACTTAGCAATGCCCAAATTCAAATTCTCAATATTTTCAACTGACAAACTTGTCACATCTAAATTTTCATTTTCCAAAATTTCTTCAAGGCTACTTGCTTTGATGCCATATTTTCTTTCATAGTGTTTCTTTGTTGCATAATCGATAATTTTGTAAGTTGCCGTTGCAAGAATTGCTGTGCCAGCAGCGAAAATAAGTCCCAATGTTGCAAAGTCGGTCAAATGCCCAGTTAAGAAAACGCCTGGAGCTAATCTACTGATGCCTGCAGTGATAGCGGCGGCAAGGCCTCCACCAACCAAAACTGAAGGAACAACTTTTTTAGCAGCAAAGGTTGTTTTTGGATGGGTTTTGTTCAATTTTGCAGTGTCGTCAGAAAGTTCAAAGGTTTTTGCGATGCCATTCACGGTTGCTTTGCTAAAGCCTAATTTAACATGAGCCACTTCAAAATGTTCAACAATGCCACGAACTAGGGCAGAAGTTCTCTTTTGGTCATCTTCTGACAAAATGCTGTCGTAGTTATGATAAAGGAAGTCTATAACCTCTTTGTATTTAGCGGCTTGTTTTTCAAATTTATCGGCGAAATTAACGGTTGCAGCTTTTGAGGCATTAACATTTTTCAAAGCCGCTTCATCAAATTCAAAACCGTTTTCAACAACTTTTGCATAAGGTTGATCGCCACTGATTAAAAAACTCTCAAAAGATGAACTGCCACTTTCAAGAAATTGATTAAATAAAGTTATTAATTTTCCGAATCTTATGGTCTTTGCCATATTCCCCTCCTTAAAGAAATTAACTTTTCTTGTGGGTATTATAATATGGTTCGCAAATTTTGTCAATACCCATTTTGAAAATTTTTTTAATTTTTTTGATTGTTTTATATGATTTTCATGTTTTTTGTGCGAAATATGCTATTTTTTATATGTAAAATATGATGTTTTGGTTATTTTTATAATAAAACACAATCAATTTTTAAACTTCTTCACCCATTAGACGACTAAAAATTGAATCCGTATTCGCTTAACATTTGTAATTTATGAAGCAAGTTTTTTATCATTGTAAGTTCGGCAAACTGATATGCCGTAATCTCGTTTTTGCTATTTTCGTTTGCGTTCAAAATTTCGGTTAAATCTTCAATTGCTCGGTCAACTATTATATCAAAGAACAAATCACTTAAATTGGTTCTATTTTTATATTTAATCATAGACGAGACAAAACTTGCTGTTAAATCGTCAATCTTATCTAAGAAATAGAAAAGATCTTCATTTTTTTCTTCAATATAACCCTCTTTAACGCTCCAAAAATTTTTGTTGTAGTATAATTCTTTAACAACAATGTCGTTTTTTAAATGGTCGAAACACTTTTCCAATTCTTTGCTGTTAGAAAAACTGCACATGAATGTGTAGAAACGAGCGGTGTAGAGATCTTGATTTTTAAAATTCGACAAAAATTCAAGCGGGTAAGAATTGTAGAAATTATAAATCAATGTAAAATATTTTCTTAAATTAAGTTCATAAAGATTCCATTCAATTTCAGTTAAAATGTTTTTATTTTTCATATATTTCCTTTTAACAAACGAGGCAATTATAGCACAAGAAAAAAATTTGTCAATAGTTTTAAAAAAGATAGCGAAACTTGCGCTATCGTTTTATTTTGCTAAGCATAAGATTGACTGTCTCGTCAACAGAAAGTTTTGTGCAATCAATAATTTCCGCATTTTTTGGAACAACAAGTGGGGCATAGGTTTTGTTTTTGTCAATTTCATCACGAGAAGAAATTTGTTTTTCAATTTCTTTAAGGGTTATCTTGTTCCCTTTTGATTTTTCTTCCTTAAAGCGCCTTCGCGCTCGCTCTTTTATTGAACAATCCAAATAAAACTTGAAATCGGCATTGGGGAACACGTGGCTTCCAATATCTCGCCCGTCAACCACCATGTTGTGCGTTTTGCTAAATTTTCGCTGACAATTGTCGATTGTGTCACGCACAATTTTGTTTACGCTGACGCTTGCTGAAAGCGCACTAATATTATTGTCACGCAAATGGGCAGAATAGTCCTTGTTGTTGACCAAGACAATTTGACGATTTCCATTGTAATTCACTGAGATGTTAAACTTTTTAATTTTTGTATCAAATTTGATGTTTTCGACATCGAATCCTACATCAAGCAAATAACAGCACACCGCACGATATAGTGTGCCAGAATTGAAATGAATGAATCCAAGTTTTTTGCTTATGGCTTCGGCGACAGTAGATTTTCCGCTGCCTGCCGGCCCATCAATTGTTATAATCATAAATTAAACTTTGCCTTTTTGCCCAAATCCCGCTCAATGCGGATGAGTTGATTATATTTGCAAACTCTGTCCGTTCTGCAAATCGAGCCTGTCTTAATCTGCCCAGCGTCCACCGCAACAGATAAATCTGCAATAAAGGTGTCCTCAGTTTCGCCGCTTCTATGTGAAATTATTGTGTTATAGCCATTTTCTTTCGCTAGGCGGATTGTCTTTAATGTTTCGGTTAGCGAGCCAATTTGATTTAATTTGATAAGAATAGCATTGCCAACGCCTCGTTTTATTCCTTCCGCCAAAATCTTTGGATTTGTAACGAACACATCGTCGCCCACAATTTGAATTTTTTTGCCAAGTATTTTTGTTATCTTAATCCAACCATCCCAATCATTTTCGCTTAAAGGGTCCTCAATCGAAATAATAGGGTAAGTTTTAATAAGATTTGCGTACCAATCAATCATTTCATCTGTCGTTTTTTGTTCGCCTGAGCTTTTTTTCAATTCATATTTTTTTGTCTTGTCATTATAAAATTCACTTGCCGCAACGTCCATTGCAATTGCAATATCTTTTTTTGGAGCATAGCCCGCATTTTTTATCGCTTCAACTAGCACTTGAAGAGGCTCTTCATTGCTTTTAAAGTTCGGAGCAAAGCCGCCTTCATCGCCAACACCGGTTGAATAGCCGCGAGCAATCAAGCACTTTTTCAATTGAGCAAAAGTTTCGCTTGCCATTTGCAAAGCTTGTATAAAAGTTTTTGCGCCAACAGGCACAATCATAAATTCTTGAAAGTCCACATTGCTTGTTGCATGAGCGCCTCCATTAATAACATTCATCATTGGCATGGGCAGGGTGACGCCTTTGCCAAGCTCTTTATATAATGGTCTATTTTTATATAGCGCACGCGCACGCGCAACAGCAAGGCTAACCGACAAAATAGCGTTTGCTCCAAGTTTTGTTTTAAATTCCGTTCCGTCAAGTTTAAGCATAGCGTTGTCAATCTTTGTTTGATTGTCCACATCCATACCAACCAATGTTTTTGCAATGATAGTGTTCACATTTTTGCACGCAATTGTAACACCTTTGCCATTAAAACGCTTTCCGCCGTCCCTTAACTCCAAGGCTTCTTTTTCGCCCGTTGAAGCGCCGCTTGGCACAATTGCGGTTGCTTTTATGCCATTTTCGAGCGTGATTTCACACTCAACGGTGGGATTGCTTCGACTATCTATAACTTCATATGCTACAATTTTTTTAATTTTCATAAAATCTCCTAAAATTATTATAAACAAATTTAATTAATAAAAAAATAATTTAAGTATCATTTTTGTAACTTAAACCATTTTCTTGTTGCTCGTTTTGCTCGTGCTTGTTTTGCTTGCTGTTTTCATAATCATCAAGAAGGCCAACCCTTTCCTCTTTTAAGTGTTTTGGCAAAGGGCTTTGCTCAATTTTGGTGTATAAGTCCGTTTTGCATTTATCCAATTCGCCAAGTCTTTCATTGTCATCTTTAAAAGTTTCTTCCATTGCATCAACGCAAGCGGAGTATTGCTCTAAAGTTAAATTTATTGTTTCTGTGCATAGACCTCTTGAAAGAATTTTAAAGGTTTTTCGAGGGTTAAATAATTCTTGTTTTGTTTCTCGATGAAATTTGTCGCACTTTAAAAAAGTTTCTGCTGGTGGGATGTCGATCAATTCAACATCGCTAGCTGTTATCTGTTGAGGGTCAACGACATTTCCCACATGTTCACTAAATTGCGTATGAGTGTCGGATAAAGCCTCTGTAATTGTGGTTAATAAATCCGTGTTGTCACTAATAGGATTTGTTTTGCCAACAGTTTTTCGCCTAATCAGGGCGGCAGTTTGAGTTTTATCTTTAAGCACATCCCAACACGATTCAAAGAAACTTGAAACTTCCGCACTTTCTTCTTCATTTAAGTTTAAATTTGTTATTAAGTCGTCCACATTTTGTCGGCAAGCATCATAATTTTTCACATAAAATGGCGAAGTTGCAACATCAAAAGAAGTTCCGTTGTGTTCAGAAGAAGTAAAAAATTTAAACCACTCGGGAGCGGATAAACAATGAAAGAGAACCATTTCTGCACTGTGTTCAACATACATACCATTTGGATTATAATAAGATGCTCCGCCCATAGCAGCAATCGCACCATGTTTTTCTAAGATTTTTATCACTGCTTGGAGTCTATCATTGTCCCATAATTTTTGGATGATTGTAAATCCATGTTGTTTAACCGATTCTCGCCTAGCGGTAGGGAAAGAGTGGAACACAAAGCCATTTTCAATGTAGTTTTTTAAAAAATATTGTTTGATTTTTAAAATTTCGCTGTTGGACGCTTTTTTTAAATCGATATTTAAAGATTTTGCGATAGTTGCGGCAATGATTTTCGCGCTCTCGGTTTGAAAAAACTTATCTCTTTGCGCTTTGTCTTTGATTTTAGATGCTTGCAACTTCATGCCATTTACGACTTTTATATAAGCAAGAACATCTTCCGTTTTAATGTTTTTATCCGATTGATGGATAATGCAATAATTTATTGCTTCGCCAATTATGGACGATGCGAAATAAATATCGGAATTGTCAAACGATGAAATATATTCCGCAATTCTTTTGTCTTTCAAAATCTTTTGAAGAGTGTTGATAAATTTCATTATAAATAATTTAACATGAAATAAAAAATTAGTCAAACGATTTGATTTTCATAAAAAATATGCTAAAATGGACATATGAAAATTTTGGCAATAAAATTGAACAACAAACGCAACACCAACATTTTTAATGTTAAAACAGATGAGGGCGAATATGTTTTGCATAGCGATATAATCGTTAAACATTCTCTTTCGCTAGGAGATGTGGATGAAAAAATTTTTAGTTTGGCGGTGAACGAAAGCAACACGCTCATTGCAACTGAAAAAGCGATGAAATATCTTTCTAGCAAACTAAAAACTGAACAGCAACTCAAGGATTATTTATACAAGCAAGGTTATCACAAACAAACGGTCAATGCTGTTATTGAAAAATTGAAGGATTACGGCCTGATTGACGACTCTAAATTTGCAAAAAGTTATGTTCGCTCAAATCCAAATTTCAGCAAAAACAAATTGAAACAAAAACTTATTTCTTTTGGAGTTAAACAAAACATTTTGGACGATATTTTGTGCGATATAGACGATGGTGAAACGTGTTTAAAAGACGCTTCAAAATTTATGAAAAATAAAGAGCTTGACACAAAAACAAAAGAAAAACTAACTCGCCATCTAGTTTCAAAAGGCTATGGATATGACACAATAAAATCCGTTTTTAACAAATTAAATTTTGATGAATTTTAAAAAAGTTTTTCAAAATTATTTACAAATTTAAATTTGTGTGATATTATCAAATTATGATAGGCGTTGATATTGAACAAATTTCAAGGTTTAATGGTTGGACAGCAAGCCAGCAAAAACGCATCTTTTCTGAAAGCGAAATTTTGTATGCTAGCAAGCAAAAAAATCCAAGCGAACACTTTTGCGGATTTTATTGTGTTAAAGAAGCGTTAACAAAAGCGTTGGACAACAAAAATTTAACTTTCAAAAACATTGAAGTCCTGCACACAAAAACGAATAAACCCTATATTAATGTAAATCAAGAAATTGCCTCAATATTAAATGAAATCAACAAAACAAAAATTGAAATCAGCATCTCACATGCGGGCGAATATGCCATCGCAGTGGTGCAAATAAATTAAGGAGGAATTATGACAATTGAATCTAGAAACGAGAAAATTTTGCCAGATGTAAAGAAAATAACCAAGGTGGTTGACGGCAAAAAACAACCATTGACAGAAGAAGAAACTCGCAAAGAAATCTATAAAATTTTTAATAGTTTTTATTTAAAGCATTTGACTCTAACGGGGGACTATGAAGTTTTCTCACATTTGGATGATAAATTTTTCACGGACAAAATGTGCAAGCGCATGATCGAGTATAGCACAATCTTTTTTGACGATGTTATTAAAGAGATTGAAACTGGGAAACGAAAAATTATAACAACAAAGGAAAGGGACATCAAAGAAATCAAAATGTCATTTTCAAAATTAAAACGCGCAATAGCAAAAAAGAGAAGAGAACTTAAAAAAGCCCAAGAGAAAGTCGCCGTAAGTGTGCAAGTTGGTTAAAAAAATGCCCATATCGGGCATTTTTTTGTTTATCTTTTTCTCTCCATCTTGATTGTTATTTTTTCATCTGCAATATCAACTGTTTCGCTAATTTCTGGATTAAACAAAGTTTTAATTTCAAGGCAAAGAAGTTCTGATTTTATTTTATCCGCAAATTTTAAAATTATTTCATTTAGGTCGGCACTCGGTGTAACAAATTCAATATAAATTCTATCCTCAACTTTAAAGTCCGCCTTTTTCCTTAAAACTTGTGCGGAACGGATTAACTCACGGGCAAGCCCTTCAAGCATAAGTTCGCGGTCGATTGTAATGTCCAGCACAACTGTGATATCGCCGTCATTTGAAATAACATAATCTTGTTTTGGCTTGGTGGAAAGAGTGAATAATTCGCCAGATAAATTCTTAAATTCTTTAATATTAACGCTGTTGTTTTTAAAGCCAGAAACATAGTCTTTCATTTCGTCATCTGTGGCTTCAGCAAGATAGTTTTTAACTTTTTGTGTGTCGCCTTTAAGCACCGCACCAGCGCGCCTAAAATCTAGCGATAAAAATTCATCATTAAATTTGGAATTATCGTGTTCCATAACCACATTTTTAATGTTAAGTTCGCTAGAAATTATGTCGCCATATAGTTCAACTGCTTTTGCAACATTCGCGTTGCCATTTATATATAAAGTTTTAAGTGGTTGTTTAACTTTAATTTGATTTTCGTTTCGTAGCTTACTAACCATTGTGAATATGTTTCTAACAATATTTGTGTATTCAGTCAAATTTTCATCTTTAACCTTAAATTCGCCTATAATATATCCGTTTAAAGCTACGCTTTCTGCCGCATTTTTGTCAAGCTCTCTCACTGCATTTTGCCATAAATATTCGGTTATAAATGGAATGATTGGGAACATAACCATGCAAATATTTTTGATTGCATAATTTAGGCAGAAATATGCGTTTAAACTGTCAGCATCATTTTCGCTTTTATAGAATCTGCGGCGGTTGTTTCGAATGTACCAATTTGTCAATTCGTCAATCAAAAGTTCAAAATCCTTGCTGACCGTGCCAAATTGAATGTTGGAGTAGGCTGTGTGTGCGTTTTTAACAAACTCATTAACGCGATTTATTAGCCATTTGTCCATAACCGTCAATTTGCTTTCGTCTGGCTTAAAATTGGTCAAATCTGGCTTGTCAATCACAGCATAAGTGTTTAGGAAAATGTATGCGTTCCAAAGTCCAAGTAGTTTGCGCTTAACTTCATCGCAAGTGTCACGCCCAAACTTAACATCATTGATGAGCGGAGTGCAAACAAAATTATATCGAATAATGTCCGCACCAATCTCTTCAAATGCGGTGTCAAGCGGAATGTTGTTAGGGCTGGATTTGGAAAGTTTTTTCCCGTCTTGTGCTAACAACATAGGAGTTGTTCCAATTCGTTTATATGGTGCTTTGCCTGTCAAAACAACACTCATAACAAGCAACGAATAGAACCACAAACGGATTTGTTCCTTGCCTTCGATAACGCACTCAATAGGGAAGTTTTTGTTGAAAAATTCTTTGTCTGTAAAATATTTTTTTGTGCTAAAAGGAGTGATTCCCGCATCAAGCCAGCAATCGCCAACCTCTTTAATTCTCTCAACCTTGTTGCCACAATGCGGACAAGTTATTTTGATTTTGTCAATGTATGGGCGGTGCAAGTGTGGTAGAGCATCAACTTCTTGTGCGCTAGATAGTTTCTTGAACTCGTCAAGGCTGCCAACAACGGTTAAATGCCCACATTTTTTGCAAGGGTAGAAAGGCAAAGGCAAGCCATAGTAACGCGAACGGGAGATTGCCCAATCGCCCATATTGTTGAGCCAATCCAACATACGCTTTTTCATGAAATCTGGGTTAAATTCAACCTCATCGATGGCTTTTATCAATTCTGGCCTAATTTCGTCCATCTTGATAACCCATTGTGTTATAAGCCCATAAAGAAGTGG
>CANQHS010000022.1 GCA_947623795.1 uncultured Clostridia bacterium
GACAAATCGCCATTTTCCCCCAGGCCGCCATGACAACAATTTATTACACACTCAACATCAAAAAGTTTTTTAAATTTGCGTTCTAAATATACTGCACCATCATAAAAAATGACAGGCTTTAAATTTAACTTTTCCTTATCTTTAAAAAAGGCAATGTCCTCGGCCTTATCTGCCAAATAAAATTTATTATCTAGCCCAAAATAAATTTTTTCTAAATCGTATTTTTCCTTTAAATTTTTTGCTAGTTGCATGCCCGTTATAATGGAAATATCATGCTCGGTGCTAGCCCCACCAAAAACAACACACAATTTTTTCATAACATTATTTATGAATATTTAATTAAAATTTTTACATTTTTCTACAAATTCCAACATATATTTAGATATGAATTTTTTGTTTAATGGCGAAGCTGTGGATTATGATTTCTATAAAAAAGCGGACACAGCGCAAACAATTTTGTTTTTGCATGGCTGGGGTGGGAACAAATCTTCGTTTGTGCATACAATAAAATTATTAAAACAAAAATATAACATTATGGCAATCACACTGCCAACAATTTTGAAAACAAATATGGTTTGGAACAATGATTTATATTGCGAGTTGGTCTTGTCAATTTTAAAAATGCACAGTATAGATGAAGTGATTGTTGTGTGCCATAGTTTTGGGTTTAGAATTGCGTGTTTGTTGAAAGAAAAAATCAACATAACAAAAATTGTTGTGACTGGCGGAGCGGGACCAAAAAAAACGAATATATTGAAACGCATCGAGCAGGACAATAATAAAATTTTGCTTTCAAACAAAAAGTTTAAATTTTTATTTGAAAAAATTGCATCGAGCGATTATAAAAATTTGCCCAACACAAACAAACAAACTTTTAAAAATGTTGTAAACACAAATTATAAAAATTTAATTAAATTCAACTGCCCTATGCTTTTGTTTTGGGGCAACAAAGATTATGAAACAAAACTCTGGATTGCAAAAAAAATTAAAAAACTAAACAACGCAAAATTGCTTGTAACGGAAAGCGACCATTTTGCATATTTAAAACAAAGCGCATTGTTTAACAATGCAGTGTTAGAGTTTTTGAAATGATAATAAGTTTAATTAACTTTTTTGCATTTTTGTTGAATTCAATCTTGATTGAAAAATATCTGTTCATATTTCAATTGAAGGACTATCAAACTAGCAGATATTTTAAATTTTTCAAGTTCAAATTTTGGTTTGTTTGTTTTGCAATTTTGATATTTGCAATTGACCTTATTTTAAAAAATCCGTTACCCAATATAATTCTATCTTGCTTTCTCATTTTAATAAGCATTGCTTTCCATTTAAACTTAATAAAACAAAAGAAAACACCAATCAACTACACTCCTAGATTAAAACGTCTTTATGCGATTTCAGTTGTAATCATTTTTGTTTGCTGTCTTTTTAAATATGGCGCAATTGTATCAACAATTTTGATGATTTTGTTGCCAATCATTTCAAATTATATAAATATTTATGACAAGATTTTAAATTATAAATTTATAAAAAAAGCACAACTTAAACTTCAAACTTCGCCAGCAAAAATTATTGCAATAACGGGGAGCAATGGGAAAACAAGTGTTAAAAACATTTTGTTTGAAATGTTAAAAACAAAATATAAAGTTTTGGTTACGCCAAAAAGTTATAACACTCCGCTTGGAATAAGCAAATTTTTAAACGAAAATAATTTGTATGTTGATTATATAATTTTGGAATATGGCGCAAGACATATTCATGACATCACAAAACTTTGCAACACGTTTGGTGCGGATTTTGGAATTATAACAACAGTTAGTCCGCAACATTTGGAAAGTTTTAAATCGATTGAAAATATTTACAAAGCGAAAAAAGAATTGAGCGATTTTTTGGAGCATAAAGTTTGCGTTTTTAATGCGGATAATCTTTACACTTTGCGTATGTTAGAATCTCACATTGGAACAAAGCTGGCAGTTTCAATTAATCATTCTGCCAATGTTTTTGCAAGCGATATTAAAATTGTGGACTATAAAACAAATTTCAATTTGCACTTAAAGGACAATGTTTATAATGTTTCCACAATTTTACTAGGCGAACATAATGTTTTAAACATATGTTTGGCTTCTGCCCTTGCGTTGTATTTAAATGTGGATGAAAATGACATACTCTCAACAATCGAAAATTTAACTTTCACTCCACATCGATTGCAACTTATAAAAACGCATATTTATATTTTAGACGATAGCTATAATTGTTCGCTATCGAGCGCTAAAGAAGCGATGAAAGTTTTTGATTCTTTGCCAAACAAAAAAATGGTTGTAACTCCAGGCATTATTGAAGGTGGGAAAAATGAATTTCAATTGAATTTTCGTTTAGGCAAAATGTTAAAAAATTGTGATTTTGTTGTGATTGTTGGCGAACACAATAAAGATGCAATCTTGTCCGGATTGGGAAGCGAAAAACACAGTGCAAAAATTTACATAGAAAAAACTTTGGACAATGCCAAAGTTCAATTTAAACTTTTAAGGAAAAACGATAATTTGTTATTGCTTAACGACCTGCCAGATGACTATATTTAACAATTAAAATTTTTGACTTAAATAAAGTCCTTACAATGTTTTTATCATTTCAAAGCAGTCGCTTTTGTCAGCATAATAATTTTTACGAACGCGCCTTAATGTAAATCCGCATTTTTGATATAACAAATATGCTGTTATGTTATTTTTGCTAACTTCCAAACTTATTGTTTTTATGCCGCTATGTTTTGCAAATTTTTCAACTTTTTTAATCAATCCGCCACCAAGCCCCAAGTTCCTAAAATCTTTTAAAACTGCAATGCTAACAATGTTCACTTCGTCCGTTATTTGGGCGATAACAAAGCCCACAACTTCGTCATTAAATTTGCACACAAAAATTTGATAGTTTTTATTTTTTGAAATCTCTTTAATTTCGCTTTCACTTAGTGTGTTCACTTTGATTGATTGTTTTTCGATTTCTATAATTTTATCTATATCGGCTTTGACCGATTTTTTTATTTGAATCTTACCCCTTTTTAGTTTTTCTCTTTCCGCCTGCGACAATTGATAGTAGACAGGTATCAAACTATAATCTTCACTTTTTAAAAAAGTTTCAAACAAAATTTTTTCATCAAATTTAACAATATAAGCATTTTCAATTCCACCATTTTCAAACATGCCAATTGGATTTGTTGTTAAATTAACAAGTTCTTGTTTTGTTAAATTTCGTTCAAATTTATAAACAATGTCGTTTATCTTTTTGGCGACAAAATAGCTATCTTCGCTTCCCTTTATTGCCACCGTGTCTATTTTTTCATTTTGGCTTGTTGCAAGGTTAAACAACAAGTCTAAATTATTTATTCCTTTTGCTTTTACATTTAGTGCATCTCTAAACGCCTTGATTGTTGCAACGCCAACGCGAATTCCCGTGAACGACCCGGGACCTATGACGACACCAAATTCATTTATTTTGTTTATCTCCAATTTATGTTTTTTTAGCAATTCATCAATGGCTGGAAGCATGGTTTCGTTATGATGAGATTTGGAATTTAAAACATATGAAAAAAGCTTGCCGTTTGTTTCCAGCAAAATGGTTAAATCGCTATTGGCGGTGTTTAGGATTAAACGATTCATAATTTCCTTTATTATTTAATTTCTATTTCGCGAGTTGAGTCGCTAATAAACTTAATATTTATTGTTTTGTGCGTAATAGGAATAAGCGGCGAAATATTTTCCGCCCACTCGATAAAAAATACTGCATTAGGCTCGTTTAGTATTTCATCAAAGCCCGATTCAATTGCTTCGTCAACATTAATGCGATATGCATCGATATGATAAAATTTAAATTTGCCAGTGTAGTTTTTTACAATAGAAAAAGTTGGGCTATTCACTACATCTTTTACTCCAAGCGAATGCAACACAAATTGCGTGAATGTGGTTTTGCCGGCACCAAGATCGCCATTTAGGATGACAACATCACCCGCTTTGATTGTTTTTGCAAAATTTAATGCAAATTGTTTGGTTTCTTCAAGCGAATTTACTTTTATTTTCATTTAGCGGATTATCCTTTTCACAATTTTAGTTCTTTCAACTTTTTCATCAATCAAATGAATACAGTCGAGAATTTTTTGTTTGTATGTATCCAAATCCTCTATTGTTTTATAATAAAATGTTACGATATTATCTCCAACATTTACAAAATCGCCTATTTTTGCATTAACGCTTATTCCAATGTTGTTATCATGATTATTTTTGCAAATTTCGCTCACAATTTCGCCAAGAGCAGCTGTGTCAATCAAACAAACATAGCCAGATTTTATCGCATTGAAATCTGCAAAATGGGCTGGCGAAAAGATTTTATTTTGCTTAATAACTTTTTCATCAACGCCTTGGAAAGATAGAATCTGCAAAAATTTTTTATATGCTTCCCCATTATCGATGAGTGAATTTATCATTTCAATTGTGTCGCTTCTGCGGACGCGTTTGTTAACCGATGTTATCATTTCAGTTGCATAGAGAGTTGCAATATCGCGAATCAATGAGCGTTTGCCTTGCAAAACTTCAATTGCGTCCATAGTTTCAATGGCGTTGCCTATGCCTTGACCAATTGTTTGATTAGTTTCTGTGATGGCAATAACGCATTTAACTTTGCTTGCTTTGAAAATATATCTTAAAATGCTTGCTAACTTTTTAGCTTTATGGAAGGAAGGAACAAGCGCAGCATCACCATATTTGATGTCCACAAGCACCATTTTTGCCCCACTCGCCAATTTTTTGCAAGCAATGGACGATGCAATGAAATTAAGATTGAAATTCAAATTGTATTTTTCACGAATTTGATAAACGAGTTTATCCGCTGGACAAACATCGTCATTATGCGAGAGGACGCACGCATTTGTTTCGTCAAGTTCATGTTTGATTTCCTCATCAGTTAATGCAGTTCTAAAATTTGGAATTGATTTGAATCGATCTGCACTACCATTAGTGTACACCATCGATTTGCCCGTGGTTTTAATAATCTTGTAGCCAAGGCCAGCAATAATTGGAATCAAAACCAAACTTGATGGGTCGCCCACCCCGCCTGTTGAGTGTTTTTCAAAAATAAATTGATTGTATTTTATAATTCTGCCACTATCCCGCATGGCATTTGTCAAAAATAATGTTTCTTTTTTCGTCATGGAAAAAGTATCAAGGCTTAAAAAGAACTTGATGCTTTTTGAATTTAGTCCATTTTTCATCAAATAGTCTATGGATTCATAATAATCTGCTTGAGAAAGCGCTCGCCAATGAGTTTTTCTATCTATAATTTCATCAATCATACACAATAATGATATAAATATTGAATTTTTTTGTCAAATAAAAAACCTACAATTTTTGTTTAATATCTTAATTTTATGTAATAATCAATATATGAGCAAATTTAGAATTGTTAATTTAATAGACAAGGTGTTTGTGACTGTGGCAATTTTCCTTATTATTTTTGCATGGATCAATTTTTACATCAAGTCGCTTTGGGTCACTTTTATTTTTAGTTTAGCGTTTAGTTTTGCTATTGTTTATGTCCTTTACTACTTTCTCGATTATAAAACAGAAAAGAAAAACAAAATTAAGGCTAACACTGATGAAATAAACAAAAATTTTTTGGCATTTAGGCTATCTAGCAAAGCTGAAAAATATAAACTCATAAAAAAAATCTTGGACACAAATCACGAAACTAAGCTTTTAAACAATAAATTGACTTATCAAGAACAAGACGAATTGCATTTAGTTATAATTTGCACCCATATAGATAATTTAACGCAAAACGATTTAATTAATTTGTTGGATGAATATGCTTCGTCTAAGATTGATGAGTTTGACATAATTTGTGGCTCATTTAACGCAAATATAAACACAAAAATACTCAAAAACAAAAAAATCAATTTGATAGACAAACAAAATTTGTACACGAACTTTTTTTCTAAATATGAAACTTATCCGGACGATAGCATTATTGAAAACGGAGCTACGAAATTAAAATTTATAGACATATTAAAAGGGATGTTTTTGCCTTCCAAAGCAAAAGGCTATTTCTTTTGCGGGCTTATCTTGATTTTTAGCGCGATAATTTTACCTTATCACTACTACTATTTAATTTTTGGCAGCATGCTTTTGCTTTTTGCAATCATTTGCAAGTTGATGAAAAGATATAAGCATTAACTCATTTTGTCAATTTCTATAAGAGCACAAATGAGTTTATCAATTTCTTCATAAGTGTTAAAAAAGTCCAACGAAACGCGCACTGCTCCCATATTTAATGTCCCCAATTTTTTATGCACAAGCGGAGCGCAATGAAGCCCAGAGCGAACGCAAATTCCAAATTGTTCGTTTAAAATGTTTGCAATGATTGAACTATCCAAATCTTTGACATTAAAACAAAACACATTTTTTGCGTCATTTGGAGAGAAAATTTTTAAAAATTTCAAATTTTTAGCTTTATTTATCAAATATTTTGTTAAATTTTGTTCAATTTTTATAATTTTTAAAAAATTTTTCGATAAAAAATCAATCCCCGCTCCAAGTGAAATTATTGGAATTGTTGGAATTGTTCCCGCTTCCAACCCTTCTGGAATGTCGTTTGGTTGAACAAGTTTTTCGCTTTCCGTGCCCGTGCCGCCATACAAAACGGGATTGAGCTCTATTCCATTTTTAACAACAATGCCACCCACTCCAGTGATTGAGAGCAATCCTTTATGACCTGCAAAGGCGTACATATCGATATTCATATTTGTTAAATCAATTTCCATATGTCCGCTGGATTGCGCCCCATCAACAAGGTATATGACATTATGTTTTTTCGCAATTTCGCCAATAGTTTTGATGTCTGGACATTCGCCCGTAACATTGCTGCACGCGGTGGTTATTATAAGTTTTGTGTTTTGGTTTATACTTTTCTCTATTTCACTTGGTAGGTCTATCATATCACAAAACACGGTGCTAACTAAAACACCATTTGATTTCAAATTTTCCAAAGGTCGCAAAACTGAATTATGCTCATAACAAGTTGTTATCACATGATCGCCCGGCTTTAGCAAGCCAAAAATTGCAAGATTTAATGCTTCAGTGCAGTTTTTCGTGAAAATGACATCATAATTTTCCGCATTAAAAAAATTTTTCACCTTTTCTCGAACTTCAAAAATTTTTTCTGCGGTCTGCATTGAAAGATTATGCCCGCTTCTGCCCGGATTCGCGGTGTATTTATTAATTGCATTAACGACTGCAGTTTTCACTTCTTGCGGTTTAAAAAAACTTGTTGCAGCATTATCAAAATATATCATACAACAAAGTATGCAAAACTTTTGTTTTGTGTTAAATAGATTTCAAAAATAACATTTTCTTTTAATGAACAATAAAATGTATTGAGGCTTAATATGAAATACTTAATCATTGCTTTCAAATCTCGCGACAGACTTCAAAACTTTGTTAAAACATTACGCCTCGTTGGAATTAGTGCAAGCATTATAAACACTCCGCATAGCATTTCAGTTAGTTGTGGGCTATCTGCCCGTGTGGACTATAGATATTTGAACATGGTTATAAGTCTGCTTCAATCACACGGTGAAACGCCAATCGGGATTTATGTTATCACACGAAATGGAGTTTTTGAACAAGTTGAAAAGGTCTATTAAAGTCGGCTTAGGCCCGACTTTTTTGCTTTTTAATTTGACTATTTTCTCATTGTGTGATAAAATAAAATTGTGAAAAAGTTTGATAGAATCAAAAACTATCTAAACGAATTGTTTCCAGACGCGAGTTGTTCGCTTGATTTTTCAACTCCTTATGAATTGCTAGTGGCTGTCATGCTTTCCGCGCAATGCACGGACAAGCGTGTTAACATTGTGACAAAAGAACTCTTTAAAGTTGCAAACACTCCAGAGCAGATGTTAAAACTTGGCGAAGAAAAATTGAAGAAAATCATCCACCCTTGCGGGTTTTACAATGCGAAATCTAAGGCAATAATTGAAACAAGCGGAGATATTATCAACAAATTTGGAGGAACACTCCCAAAAACACTTGAAGAACTCACCACCTTGCGCGGAGTTGGCAGAAAAACAGCAAATGTTGTCATTGCAAATGCTTTTGGCGGGCAAACTATAGCGGTGGACACGCACGTGCATCGAGTTTCAAAACGTCTTGGATTGGCAAGCGAAAACTCCACCCCATTTGAGTGCGAAATGAGTTTGCTTAAAATTGTGCCCGAAAATGAACGAAGCAAAACGCATCATCAAATGATTTTGTTTGGGCGAAACATTTGCAAAGCAATTCATCCACAATGTGAAATGTGCAAGTTGAAAGATATTTGTGTTTACTATAAAAACAAATTTAAAAATATCAAATTTAAAAAGGATTAACATATGAATTTAGATAGAGTTACAATTTCAATAAAAGCGGGAAATGGCGGAAGCGGAAAAGTTAGTTTTCATCGTGAAAAAAATGTGGCGAAAGGCGGACCAGATGGCGGCGACGGCGGAAATGGTGGTTCGATTATTTTTGTTGCGGACAAAAACAAAAATACGCTTTTGGATTTTCAATATACAAAAAAATTTGAAGCAGAAAATGGTGACGGTGGCAGCGGAAATTTGCAAAACGGGAAAAACGGAAAAGATGTTATGATTAACGTTCCGCTCGGCACGGTTATTAAAGATGCCGAGTCAAAACAAGTGCTTGCAGATATGCTAGAAGATGGCCAAACTTACACTGCCCTTAAAGGCGGGCGCGGCGGCAAAGGAAACAACTTTTTTAAAAGTCCAACCAGGCAAAGCCCGCGTTTTAGTCAATTAGGCGAAGTTGTTAAGCCATATAAAGTAATTTTGGAGTTAAAAACAATTGCCGATGTAGCGCTTGTGGGCAAGCCGAATGTGGGCAAATCCACCCTACTTAGCGTTATAACCAACGCCAAGCCAAAGATTGCAGATTATGAATTCACCACCCTAACGCCAAATCTTGGAGTCGTTAAAATTTATGACGATAGTTTTGTTGTGGCAGATATCCCAGGACTTATTGACGGAGCGAGCGAAGGTGCTGGACTTGGGCATGAATTTTTAGCACACATTGAACGCACACGACTTGTTGTCCATGTTATTGATGCGAGCGAATTTTATGGCAATGATATCGTTGAAGATTACAAAACAATAAATAAAGAATTAAAAAAATATAATGAAAAGTTAAGTAGACTTCCGCAAATTGTGGTGTTTACAAAATTGGATTTGATTCAAAATATTGATGAAAAAATTGAAAAATTTAGGACTGCGATAAAGAAAAAAGTGCAAATTGTGCCAATAAGTTCAATAACGCGTAAAAATATAAATGAATTAGTCAAAATTGTTTATGAAAAATTGAAAACTTTGCCAAAGCCCGAGCCAATCCCGGTTGAGCTTAGCGACCTTGAAAAGAAAGACACAACAAGCGTGGAAATCAAATGCCTTGCCCCTAATGTTTACGAGCTGACGGGCGGATATCTAGATAACTTGCAACGCGGAATTGTGTTTAATGACAGCCGCAGCCTTGCATATTTCCAAACAAGGCTTGAAAAAGACGGGGTTATGGATAAATTAAAGCAAGCCGGCGTTAAAGATGGGGACACAATCGTGTTCGGCAGCCAACAATTTGAAATTTATTTTTAGATGAGCTTAAGGGATTGCCGCTCACTAAACGCTTCGCTAAGTCGTTTCACGACAACCCCTTAAACTTATAAAATTATAAATTTAACAAAAACGAATTTGAAAAATAAAAGGAAAATTATGATAACAAAAAGTGAAAGAATTAAATTAAGGAGTCTTGCGCAAACTTTGAAGCCTATCGTTTGGGTGGGCAAAGATGGATTTAGTGAAACGGTTATTAAACAGATTAATGACGAGCTTTTTAATCACGAACTCATTAAAATTTCCATGCAAGAAAACACCACTCCACCCACAGAATTTGAATTGACCGAGATGGCAGTTAAATTGGGTGCGGAAGTTGTGACCACAATTGGAAGAAAAATTGTACTTTATAAACACAGCGAGAAAAAAGGCATTAAGCACGTTTTGGCTTAGTAAACAATAGCTATTTTTATATGTAATAAAAAACTACTACTCTACGCGAGTGTAGTTTTTTATTTCGTAGTCAGTGGATATTATTTCTTTATGTGGCTTTGTTTCGTTTGATTTGAAAAGATTAAATAAGTTTGATAGTCCGCCATTTTGGGATAAGTTTGAAATTAAAGTTGATAAATCAAAATTTCCGCTCTGCTTTTCATCGCCCGCAGTTTGATTTAAAAGAGATAAAATATTCCCCAATCCGCCTGCCCCGCCCGTGTTATTTTTCATTAATCCAGATAAGAGCGGAAGCAAATTTTTTATGTCAAAAGGAAAAGGTTTTGGCGGCGGTGGGCATTTAGGTTTTGGCTTTGGAATACAGTTGCAATTGCCCTTTTTAAAATCATTGTCTATATAAAAATTTGGAAGAGTTTCATAAGGCTCGCTAAACACAACTTTTTTTGGTGGGTGCGAACAGAAATTTTGATTGCATTTTTTGTTTCGTGGCGTGCAAACGTTATATCCCCAATTTTGAATATACGCATTGGGGTCGGCAAAAAGTTCGTTTGCTCTATCGTTAAATTCCATAGTGTTATATATGATAAAAATTTATATTAGTTTACAGATTTTATACAGGATAAATTCAAGAATCATTAACAAAAATAAATTGATTTTCATAAAAGATAACGAGGTGATTATGCCAAGAGATTTTAAAAGCTTTGTGGACAACAACAAGAAAGTTATTGATGAAAATAAAGATAAAATAAACGAATATCAAGAGATCATCAACAAATATAAAGATATGAATCAAAATGATTTGATGAAGAGTTTGTTTGATGAAGCCAACAAATTAAAAAGAGAAGGAAAACTTGACGGTAACACATTATCTAATCTAAAGCAAACAATTAGCCCATTTTTAAACAATGAGCAAAAAAAGATGCTAGACGAACTTTTGATTGCAATTAACAATAGTTGAGATTTTCGTTACGCTCAGAATGACAAGCGGCGACATCAGATGCCCAAAAAATTTTAAAATTTAAGAAAAAACATTGAATTTAACAAAAATTTAATAAAATTTTGTAGATTTTTTTAAATATATTATTTTTTATGAACAAAAACAAAATTAGCCCTAATTTAATTAATGATGTAAATGTGCTTGGATTTAAAAAGCAAAGTGTTTTTGTTACAAGCAATGATTTCAATAAAACAAAAAAGTTTTTGGATTGTTACAAATACGATTATGTTCCATATCGTTTTGCAAATTGTTTTTGTTTGCCAGCCGATTTGGACGACATTGGCATTTTATCTAATTTTAGCGAAGTAAATTATATTTGTGAAAATGTTTTTGTCAGTTGTTGCAAGTTTGAAAAGCAGTTAATTAACATTGAAAATTTAACTCAAAACAAATACCTTGGTCAAGGGCAAACAATCTGTTTTATCGACACGGGACTTAGCCCACATTTTGATTTCATTTTCCCAAAATCTCGCATTTTAAAATTCATTGATTTAACAAACAAACACAACTCTCCATACGACGACAACGGGCATGGAACTTTTGTGGCAGGAATTGCCG